>JALZIO010000095.1 GCA_030860245.1 Actinomycetota bacterium
GATCAGGTCGGCTCGATGTTCGACAAGACCGTCCAGGCTTTCGGCACCGTGGACATCCTAGTGAACAACGCCGGGATCGACGCCTCCGGCACAAAGGTCGCCGAGCTGCCGACCGAGGTCTGGGACAATGCATTGCGCACCAATGTTTATGGGGCCTTCTTCTGCTGCCGGCGCTACGTCCAGCTGCGTACCGACGCAGGTGGGGGCGGCAAGATCATCAACCTGACGTCGGTCCACGAGGACGTTCCGAACGCCGGCGGCGCCGACTACGACTGCTCGAAAGGGGCGGTACGGATGCTCACCCGCACCCTCGCCCTCGAACTCGCCCCGCTCAAGATCAACGTGAACAATCTCGCGCCGGGGATGGTGCTGACCCCGTTCAACCAACCCGCGATTGACGACCCAAAGCTGCTGGAGGAGCAGGTGCAGAGCATCCCGTGGAAGCGGGCGGCGCAGCCGTCGGAGATCGCCCGCCTGGCGGTGTTCCTCGCCTCCAGCGACGCCGACTACGTCACCGGAGCGACCTACGTCATGGACGGCGGGCTAATGCGGAACCTCGGCCAGGGGGCCTAACGGACGCTGCGAGGCGGCTGGCCTCGTCATGGATGTCTTGAGGTCTGAGTGCGAAGGCATATCAGGAGTGGTAACCAATGAGCGGCTAAAGGTCATGATCCAACTGCGTCCGGGGACGGGTTTCAAGTTCCTTAAAAATGAGCTCGACGCCCCTACCCTTGGGTTAGCGGAGGCAGATACAAGCTTGACAGAACATAAGAGTTGACGTGCGAGATCGACTCACCCGCTCGGAGGCGCGTTGTGGGAGTTCCGGGCGGGACGCGCCTCCGAGCCTGAAGCCTGTTGCCCACGTTACTCTCCGTCTTCCCTAGGATGCAAGATAGCGACCGCACTGGGTGTGTTGGTGTGGGCGCGTCCAGGTGGAGTCCTGGTTGGGCCTTCTTGGGACGCAGCGCGCCTTTCAATGTTTCACCCCGCGTACAACGCTACGTACAACAAACTATCCTGTAACTGGGGTTGTACGGACTGCTATCGGCCTGACGGACGGTCCCGGCAGAGGAACGCATAGTGCTGCTAGAGGGCATGTCCTTCGGCCTGTCCTATATCCGCACACTCAGCGGATAGTCGAGCCGGCGGAGGATTGGTCCGAACCGACCTTCGATGGCGGTTCTTTGCTCGGCGTTAAGTTTCTCGGGCCACCCCTTAGTCGTGCCTTCGTCCACAAAACGGAAATGAGGGTTTTTCGCTTGAGAAAAGTGTTCACCCGTTGCTTCTTGGTCTTCCTTCTTGCGCATTTTTTCGACGGTGTTGTTGTTTACGGCCTCCACGATCGCTTCATGGTCAACTACTTCCCCCAACCACCGAAGCAGGTCGTCCAATACCCTTAGGGGCTCCAAGCGCAAGGATTCGTACTTGATCGGATAAACCTGACTGGACTTTTGGGGAGTTTCCTGACCCAGCCAGTAGCGCACGTGGGCATCCCACGATCCGAATGGCTGCACACGGCCGTTCATAAAGTCATCAAAGAACTCATCGAAGTGGCCGCCGTACTTACCCTGTCGGAGACTGAACGTGTACAGGGATGAAACTACGCTTCTGGGATCTCGAACCATATAGATGACCTTGCCGGCGTTACCTCTGCAGAGGTCGTGAGTTCTCACCAATCTTCCCTGGCGCCCGATAAGCGCTGGTGCACCTCTATGTCGACCTGCGCCAGGAATTCCCTCGTGGGTAGCCCGAAAACTGGCGGGGGTGCGAGTAAGGCTCTCGTAGAGGAGGAAGCCAAGCCAGGTATTGCCCGATCTCGGGTATGAGGCGAGCAAAACATCGTCACCTGTCAGGCGAAGGTGGCGCGCCTGAACGACCTTCTTCCGAAGAGGGGCGGACAGTTGACGGACGCGAGATGATGCGTCAATCGCGGCTTTCAACGCATGTCTTTCTCATTGACAATCTCGCCCAAGTGCCCCAAAAGGATAGGTTAACCCTCCCGGCGGAGCCGGTCAGAAAAACTTGCCCGTGCGCTCGCGCCCTCAAGTACCTGATCCGCGTCGACCGTTGGGTCCTCGACCCCTTTCAGCTCCAGGATGTCCGGCGGACCGAAATCCTCCTGAGCGATCGCTTTCACCACATCCCCAGTGACACCAGGGGGACGATGTGGCAGATTGAACGTGGGGGCCGGGTGCGCACCCAAATAGTGGGACCCACCAAGCCGTTGCCGAGCACCCGGCCGCCCACCATTTCATTTGACACTCGTGCTCCGTCGATGAGCGGTTGGGGATAGTTCCCCGCAGAGGTTGTACGCCCCTCCGTGGGCAGACTCGAACCGTAGGCGGCCGGTGTGCGCCCAAGTAGCACCGTGACCCCCTCGGTGCGAGTATGAGCAGGAGGTGTCTGAAGGGGGGTCCAGATGACATCATCAGCTTGGGCTCGGGGGAGTGCTCGTTTTCGGACTGTTAGAGGGATTGTGGGCGATAGTGAAGCCGTGGGAGTTGTCGTCGAGCTGGATATAGGACAGAGGGCGATCCGACCGCCATCGTCGTCCGAGATCGGGCACGATACCCGGGTCACGAGGCTTGGTTGCCGAACAGCATCATGCCCACCAGGACAATTAAAAGAAAGCCAAGAATGAACCATCCTCCCACTGCGCTGCCTCTCAGTTCGTACCCCCTATGGTCGATTCGTCCTCGACCAGAGAAGAGATTGGTTTCGTTGGGGTATTTCCAGAAGTTACGCGGCCCCAGACCGTAGACGAGTGAGGCGCGAAAGGGGCAGTACGTTGGCCTTCAACGTTGATCCTTGACCCTACAGCCGCGCCCTCACATGTCCAGACGGTAATCAGATTCTGGTCGAGCGCACATCGTAGATATCACAAGAGACAGAGCAGGCACGTTTCGGCTCCTTTGGTTCTCGACCCAAAGCTAAGAGTGGAGGAGTTTACTTGCACAGGGAGAAATTGTTCCTCCAAGTCGGAGTCCGAGCGAGCGGAGAGCCGGCGGCCATGCGTGGAACCGGCCATGCGTGGAGCATGGCTGAGTAGAGGTTGTCCGCCGAGCCTCAAATCTCGAGAGAACCAAACACCAAGTTGGTGGCAGTGGGGTCAGAGCGAGCATTTTGGAAACCCGTCGACCGGCCCCTACCAGACATCCCAAGGTGAACTCAATGAGTGACCTTGCCAAGAGAACTTAATGGACACCCACCACGCGGCGGCTTGTTCGTCGCGCGGGCGACCAAACCTGACTGAGCAAGAGACCACCGGGGTGCTTCCCCGGTGGTCTCTGAGCTCTGTGATGCGTGTGGCTAGGCTGCGTCCGGAGTGAAGGTGTTGAGGTCCGGGTCGGTCGGGGTGTTCTGCTTCACGTTGTCGAAGTGGTAGAAGCGTCCGGGCTTTGCGCCTTCGGCGCCGAAGCCGAAGCCTGCCGCCTGGAGCTGACCCACCGCGTCCGTGACCTTCTCGAAGCCCCGCTGCCCGCGATTCGGAGCGCCGGCTGCCCTCTCGACCTGGTCGAACT
>JALZIO010000293.1 GCA_030860245.1 Actinomycetota bacterium
TCGTCAACCGCTGCGCCGCGCGGCATGTCTTGGTCATCCGTTTACCACCCATTCGCACTCGCTGGCGGAGCCCTGGAGCCTCATAAATCTAGGGAACGGGGGCGGATTCCACAACGGGTTTGCCCTCCGATTCTCTGGGGCGATTGTCAGCCCGCTGCGACCTCGTCCTGACACAGTCACTCCCCCGTGGGATTAGCGCGGTATGCACCGAATTCGCTCTCCCGCTCGCAGCGACAACCGAAAGGGGGGGGCAGGTGCCCACACCAACACTCCTTCCCCGGACGGACTCCTCTAAGTACGGTGAGCGGGCGCGAGGCTGCGGTAGCCGGTCGACTTAGTGGTCGAGCGATCACCATGCTCCCCTCTCGTCACGACGATTGCATGACCTCCTCGTCACCCAGCAACCGTGCCGCATCCTCGAGCGTCGACGGATCCGAGATGCTCGAGAGCAACACCCTTGGCGCGGTGGTTTCAGCTGAGGGCCGGATGAACCAGATACCAGCAATGGGCCGGGACGAGCCGCGACAAGCGCCCCGAGACCGGAAGGGTCATCGAGGCGCTCGTTGCTTTGCGAGAGTCCTGGGGAAGGACCGGCCTGGGAGGCTTGGTGCAGGCGACGCCCCTAACCGGTGCCGCCTGTGTGACGTCCCCGAAGCCTCGTCCTGGACTCTTTACTCAACTTCGGAGCGACTCCGGCCCTCCTTGAGCAGTACGAAGAATTCGACGCCCGGGGGAGGGATCGGCAAGCTAAGAGAGAAGCTGTAGACGACAGTCTGGACCTAACAGGATGTGAACTGATGCAGGCCGAGTACCAAGGCAACGTGTGGCAGAAAGACGATCGGGGCGTCATTGCGATATGGGACGGCGAGAAGTGGGAGTCATGGAACCCTTCCTCCGGCCTCCAACCGCCGCCGCAGTTCGTGGCTTCTGCGTCCCAATCAGTGGCCCTCCGCTCCCAGGCCGCCCCGAATGCCTCGACTACGCGCTCGGACAACCTGGCACCCTCGGGATCCGGGACGGGACGTCAGAGCGGGAGCGTCGGAGGCGGTCCGTAAGCAGCGGGAAGGGCGCCCACCTGGACCCTGTTTCATCTCACCAGGAGTGAGTCTCTTCCTACGACTCCTCCGGACCCTCCGGCTGTGGACCCCTAGCCAACTTCACGGCCACGTCTCGAGGCTTCACGTTGGTGTGCTGAGACATGGTTTTGAGCATCTCGAAGGTCTCTGTCTCGCTGATGCCTTCACGTTCCATGATGACCCCCATTGCCTTTAGGCCATCGACCTTCTGCTGGAGAGCAGCGAACTCCCCGCTTTTGATTTCATCGTGGTGCGGAGTCCTCCTGCTGCGATATGAGAATCGCCGGCAACCACTGTTCACCGGATCTAGCCACACGTGCGCGCTAGCGCTGTCACCTGCACACAGACGCGCTCAGAGCCCTCTGCAGGACGCAGCTAAGGACGCTCCAAGCGCCGGTGGCAGAGAGGTATACCCCTGATTGCCGGCGGGATTCTTGGTCGCGCAGCGAGCGCTAAGCGCTGTAGTTATTGACCGGGCGGGCGGTACTCCACCGTCTTCTGAGTTGCCTCGTCGATCTGCTCGGGCGTGAGAAGAGTAATCGTCCTGACGGTAGCCGCGCCCGCCGCGTTTACGGTCATCGCAACCGCGGCCGCATCGATTTCGCCGGGGAACTCGGCGATAACGTAAGCGTCGTTCTCGCCGAATGCGAAATGGAAGCTCTCGATCGTGCCGCCCATGTTAGAAGCGAGCTTCTCGACCATGGTCCGGCGGCTACTACCGCCTTCCTTCAGCACCCCTTTCATGCCGTCCGAGGTGTACGACACTTCCAACAGATACTTGGCCACAGAGGCCTCCTTCACTCAGTCCCGCCCCTCTCATTCTTCCTCTCGGACACGCGGGGGACAAGGGGGTACGGGGTCGGGAAACTCGCCGACGTCTACGCGAGGGCCAAGTTGGGGGTGCCTAGGCGCGGTCGCCTGGGCATTGCGTCTTACGGCCCTTGAGCCGCTCGAAAATCGCAAACATGCTGGTGGGGTTGCAGAACCATCTCAGAAGTTTCGATGCTCTTTCCGCTGAGCTACGGGCGCAAGTCCTATTCTTGCTGGCCAGAGATTCTCTTCATGGTCAACGCCGCCGCTGCTTTCAGAAATCTTCCTGATTGCTCTCGCCCGGTCGAGTAGGTTATTGGTGACTTCTCCAGGACCTGGGCTGCATTCGCTCCCCTCCTTGACAAGTTGTTCCAGAAGCGTGAGTCGCGCCGGGAGCTTGTAAAGACGGATGACCGCAGTTGCGCAAAGTGCGTAGTCCCCGGTGATCTCCGTTGCAGACGGGTCAGCCAATGTGTGGTTCTACGGATCGGGCAGGATCACGCCCGCGGAGCGTCCTCCATGGATCCTTCCAGCCATGACTCTCGAGGTCACGCCCGTACTCCTGCGACTCGGGCAGTGCTGCGTTCACGGATCTGACAGGTCGCCAGTGCACGGTCTCTTGGACACAGTTTGGACACGCAACGTTGGGATCACCCTCGGGGCGGTCGTCGATCAGCACTCCACCCCACGACACCAGGCGCCAGTCGATGGCAGAGTTCGCGTCGGCGAAGAAGGGTTCCCATCCGGGCTCCAACTCGAGGAACAAGT
>JALZIO010000294.1 GCA_030860245.1 Actinomycetota bacterium
CGCCCGAACGGAAGACATCGAGCACCGCCTCGGTAGTCCTGGCCTCGAACGCCGCAAGGGTCTTTTCGAGATCCTCCTGGACGTCCTCGTAGGAGTTTGCCCGAGCCCCTTCCACCTCGAGCACGCGGTCCCTCATCTTATCGGGCAAATGCTCGCGAAGGAAGCCGACCGCGCGCACGTCTCCGGCAACCGCAACAAGCTCGATCCCCTGGGCGCGCACGATGCTGGCAACCTCCCCGGCAACCTCCGCAGCATTCGACTCCCACAGGTTCTCGGCGCGCTGCTGATCGTGACCGGGCGACTCCTCGGCAAAAGAGCGCCTAATGTCGGGACCGCTCTCGCCGTCGACCGAAACGGTCTCGCGTCTCCGATAGGCATGGGCTACATATATCTCGGCTCCCACTCGGTCGGCCAGCACGAGCACATAGGAGGGATGGCCCTGTCGCCATTCGATCAGGGGAACGAGGTGGGGCAGGGCGCCGAACTCAACCTGATCGCGGACCCCCCGGCTGAGGTTGCGCGTCAGGAGCACCTCTTCGGTGTTGGCGATGGCGACGAGGCCCTGCCCACGCTTATGCGACCCGTCGACCTGGGCGTCGAGCGCGGCGAGACCGGCCTGCACTGCCCCCTTGTCCTCCGCCTGCTTGCGCAATGCACGCCACCGCAGCTCGATATCGTGCGGTGAAGCCTCGCTCGTCACCTCGGTGTCGAGGCAGAGCGAGACAAAGGGGCCCTCGGCGGTGAGAACCCCCTGTAGTTCTTGGTCCCAAAGACTGATGTCCTGCATATCTCTCCCAGAGTGGTGGTTCGGCTGGATCCTAAAGGTGCCCCTCCGCTTCGAACTCGCGCAGGAAACCTTCAAACAAGCGTCTGTGCCCTTCCTCTTCGCGCTGAATGGCGATGACCATGTCCTGAGTGACCCAGTCGACTCCGTCACAGAACTCGATGATGCGACTGTAATGCTCTATCGCGCCCTGCTCGGCTTCGACAACCCCGCGAATGATGCTGATCACGTCGGTCTGGCGTCCGGGAGGCTGGAGCGACTTCTGCTCGGGTGAGAACTCCATGGAGCCCGGGACGACTCCGTAGAGCTCCTTTATGCGATTGGCGAACTGTTGGGCATGCGCAAGCTCTTCTTGGATGTCCTGATCGAGGGACTCCGCGATCTCACGCGCGCGCACGCCGTCCGGGTTCACCGAATTGGTGATGTAGCTCATCACTGTCTCCAACTCCATGAAGTACGCCTTCTTGAGCATTCCGAGGAGCTCTTCTCTCTTCGTGTTGTGCTCCTCGGTCAGAATGGGTGGCTGCCCCGCTCTCGCATGTGTCATCTAGACCTCCTCTTGGGCTGGTGCCCCAACTCTAGCGGGTGGGGGGGCCCCGGCCCGCCTCGGGCTCGGCAACCCAGTCGCGCGTTAGAAAGAGCCAGAAGGCAAGCCCCGCCCAAGGCCCATAACGACGGAACCGCCGGACGATGCTTGCATCCTTGACGGTGCTCTTTCCGACAAGCCGCGCGTAGGTTGGGCGCGTCCAGGAGTCCAGGACGAGCTGGGAATAGCGCCCTATCATCATCATGATGTGAGCCGCAGCGTAGGGCCCGACTCCGGGGAGGACCGTCAGGCGAGAAAATATGTCCTCGTCCGGGATCTCCTCCCTGGGCATGCTCCCCATCTCTTCGAGAAGGACCTCCTCTGCGGCCACCGATCGAGCCAGCGCCAGCAGATACCGCCCCCGGTACCCGGCGCGGGCCACCTCTTTGTAGAAATCTTCGCCCGCCTCCGCCATCGCAAGCGGGCTTGGGAAACCGCGTCCCGACGCCCCCGAAGCCGGTGCCCCCGGCGCCGCAACTCCGAGATGCTCCACGATGGCGCCGACCATCCGCTCGGTCGCCGACCACGCGCAGTTCGTTGTGCAGATGGTCTTGACCACGTCTTCGAACACCGTCGCGCTCCTCATTAGGCGCCCCGCACCCTGGGACGCCCACGCAAGTTCCGGATCCTCCAGGCAAAGCTCGTAGAAGGGCGACAAATCCTCGTCCAGACGCAGGATGTGCCGCACCAGATCGAGGAGTCGGGCGCGCTGAACCGGCCCGGCGCTTCGCCCGGCGATGCTCATGACGGCTTGGGCGTCTCCAGACGGGAACACGCCTACGGTTCGTGCTCCGGTCTCCGAGAGGCCGAGAGTGACCCCGAAGGATGCGCCCGAAGGGTCGACGCTCATCGGGGGGAGCATCGCAACGCCGTGGGACAAGACCGTTCTAGCGAAGCTCACCGGTTCGCCGCCGGGACCGGCAAGCGGGAAGTCAAGGGTGTGGGGGGGCACGAGATTAGCCCCCGAAGAAGGTGAGGAGCTCGAGAGCACGTAATGTGAGCTCGAGGTCGTCCTTCCATCCCGCCACTGGTGCACCGTCCCGGAGTGTCTCGAGGAACAGCTCGACCGAGGGATGCTCCGGAGGGACGCCTGCGGCGCCCCAAAAGGTCAACGCAGTGGTTCGCTCCCCAGGCCCCCACCCCTCCTCGTCCCACTCCCGCACCCATCGCAGGCCCCATTCAGCCATCTCGGTCTTCGGCCCCTCAACCTGCCAGTAGGCGCCTGCAGCAGCAAAGGTCGGGTACCCGCCACCGGTGAAGCGGCCTTCGACATCGGCCTCGCCGCGCAACAGGTCCATCGCCCGCGCCCCCGGATGGCGCCCGACCGCCAGCAATCCACACGCCGCCGAGGCGGTCGCCCAGACCTTGGCGCCGGCGGCCGTGTCGAGCTCGCCCGGCACATCCTCGGGCGCGTCAAGCCATGCTCGCGCGGGGGTTTGTGCCGCTTCGAGCCAATCACCGGCCGCGGCCGCCGGCTCGGAGCCCTCTGCCCCGACCACCACCAGCGAGCACAGCCCCTGCCCGGTACTCCCCGGCGAGGGCCGGCCCGAGGGTCCCGTGAACGCGCCGTTTGGGTCCTGGCCGGGGATTGCGGGAATGGGCCCCGGATCGTCCCCGCCCAGCCGCAAGGCGCGCCACGATCGCCACTCGTCGCCTTCGCTCAACACACGCTCGAGGGCAAGCTCCGGGTCGATCGGCATGCCTCGAACCCTAATGCCGGTCCTGGGTCGCTCGAGCTGGAGCCCCGCCGGGAGGCGCCGCCCGTCCTCGATTTCAGGACTGGGAAGCCACCTTGATCAATCTTTGGGCAAAAGCTGGAATGAACGACCTCGCAGTGGCCGAATCGCTCTGAAATGTCGCTCGTCAAGGGTCAGGATCCGGTTGGTGCCTGCTCGTGCTGCGATAACCACGATCGATGCGTCGGCTAATCCAACGCTGAGTTCTCGGTAACGATTGATGATCTCGATTGCGATGCGCACGTCCTCAGTCCCGAGGTTCTCCAACCGGTAGGCCCCATCGGCGACCTCGCCGAGTAGGAGTGTCTCTGCCTCGACGCCGACACGCGTGGAGAGAAGATAGTCGAGTTCGGCCAGCACGAAGGGGGAAAGGAGCAAGGGCCCTGGATCGGCCTCGAGGGCTCTACGCGTGCTTTCGTGTCGGCGCTGGGAGGAATCAATCGCGGCCAGGAGCCCGCTGGTGTCAAGGACGATCATTCACCGAAGCCGGCTAGAGCTTCGTCGACCCGCTCTGCCAAGTCTGGATCGTTGCTCGCGAAGAGTGGGCATCGAGGCCGTGGAGTCGGACGCTCTTGGACGAATCGCTCGACGGCGTCACGGATCAACTGGGCCTCGCTACTGCCCCCCCGCTTGGCCAGCCGCTGGAGCTGTCGTTTCAGCGGCTCGGGCAGGTAAACGGTCGTTTTGATCATTAACGTATGGTAGCACGTATGGTAAGAGGGTCTGATGACGCACCCTTTCGCGAGACGGCCCGAGGCTCTTTTGCGTCACCAGAAGGCCGGCGTGCCAAGAGCCATCCGCGAGGCGAACGAGCGGATCAAGCGGCCGACCACCACAGGGCGCGCCGGGGTCGCACCACGATCAGCTCACCCTGAGGCGGGCGCTGCGAGTACTGGCTGTAGCGGGCAAGGAGCTCTTCTGGAGGGTGCCCCGGCGCCTCGATTGTTGCCTCACCCTGAACCATCACCCAACCCAACCGGGTCCAGTCCTCATCCCAACGGTCAACCGTCAGCGCCGCAGCCGGATTGGCCTCGATATTGCGCAGACGCTCCAGGCGCCGGCCGCCCTTGGGCTTGTGATCGATGGCAATGACGACATCACCCGCCCGCAGCGCAAAACACACCGGGACGGTATGGGGGCGGCCTTCCCGTCCGACGGTGGTCAGAAAAGCCCGCCGCGCCTCGTCGATGATGCGACGCGCGGAAGTGGGAAGATCCGCAATGCGCTCAGTCGAACCACCGGCCACGGTCCATAGGGTAATGACATATGGGCTACCTTTCGCACATGCCCGAGATCGTTACGGTTCAAGGAGACATCACTTCCCAAGAGGTCGACGCAGTTGTCAACGCTGCGAACGGCTCGCTAATGGGTGGCGGCGGTGTCGACGGAGCAATCCACCGCATCGGGGGGCCCGCCATCCTCAAGGAATGCCGGAAAGTGCGGCGGGAACAGTATCCCCACGGCCTCCCAACAGGACGCGCCGTGGCGACCACTGCCGGCCGGCTCAAGGCTCATTGGGTCATCCACACGGTTGGCCCCGTCTATTCCAGGGAGAAGGAAGCGTCGCAGCTGCTTGCCTCTTGCCACACCGCTTCGCTGAGCCTCGCAGAAGAGTTGGGGGCTACAGAGATTGCGTTTCCTGCCATCTCCACAGGCATCTACGGATATCCGGTGGAGGAAGCGGCCGAGGTTGCGATAGGCGCCGTCACCACCGCACCCTCAAAGATCAACAAGGTTCACTTCGTGCTATTCGATGCAAATACCTACGCCTGTTACACGCGCGCAGCACGCGCCGCCGCTTGACGAGGCGCGCCGATCGTCACATACAAAGGAGGGTGGCCTTGACAACGAAGGTGGGAGTCGTGGGCACAGGCTTTGCAGCGACGTCCCACATCGAGGCGCTGCACCGGCTGCCCCAAGTCCAGCTTGTTGCGCTCGCAGGCAGCAGTCGGGCCAAGGCCGATGCAGCCGCGGCCGGACACGGAGTCGAGAAGGCGTTCGGTAGCTTCCACGAGCTCATACACGACGACGATATCGAGGTCGTACATAACTGCACACCGAACTTCCTGCATGCGAAAGTCAACGCGGCGGCGATGGACGCCGGGAAGCACATTTTATCGGAGAAGCCCTTGGCGATGAACAGCGCCGAGACAGCGGCGCTCGTCCAACAGGCCGAGGCATCCGATGTCGTGAGCGGCGTTTGTTTCAACTACCGTCACTACCCGATGGTTAGACAGGCCAAGGCCATTATTGACTCAGCTGATTACGGACCGGTGAACCTCGCTCATGGCAGTTATCTGCAGGACTGGTTGCTCTATGCCGACGATTGGAACTGGCGGCTCGAATCCGACAAAGCCGGAAGCTCGCGCGCCATCGCAGACATCGGCTCCCACTGGCTCGATCTCGTCCAGTACGTTACCGGGCAGCGGGTAAGTGAGCTTTGCGCCGACCTATCCACCATTCACACGAGCAGGCTCAGACCTGCCGAAGGGTCACAGACCTTCGCGTCGGCGGATTCTACGGGAGCGGAGCGCGTGGCCGTCGATACCGAGGACTTCGGCAACGTGCTCCTTCGCTTTGACAACGGAGCCCGAGGCGCGATGAGCATTTCGCAAGTAAGTCCCGGCAGAAAGAACCGCCTCTGGTTCGAGATAGATACAGCGTCTGTCTCGGTGGTCTGGGATCAAGAGGAACCGAATCACCTATGGTTGGGTCGGCGCGACGAGGCAAACCGTGAGCTCGTGCGGGATCCGGGGCTGTTGGAACCGGAGGCAGCCCGTCTGGCTCACTTTCCTGCAGGTCATCAAGAAGGCTGGCCGGACGGGCTCAAGAACATGTTCATCGATTTCTACGGGGCAGTTGATGCATTCAAGGGCGGCGACGATTACAGCTCTTCCTTCGCGACGTTCACGGACGCCCATCAAGTGCTCAGCGCGGTCGAGGCAATAGTCGCGAGCCATCAATCAAGAAAATGGATCAAGGTCACCAATGGACTGGAGGCAGAAGCATGAAGCTTGGCGTGATGACGGTCCTCTATCAAAACCTTCCATTGGAGGAGGCGCTCGACAAAATCGCCGGAATGGGAGCGCAAGCGGTCGAACTGGGAACAGGCAACTACCCGGGCAACAGTCACGCCGATCCCGACGCGTTGCTTGATGATCCGTCGAACCTGAAGGCTCTCAAGCGACTGGTAGAGGCTCGAGGCCTCGTGATAAGCGCGCTGAGTCAGCACGGCAATCCGCTGCATCCAGACGAGGCCATCGCCTCGGCCGCGCACGACACGTGGCACAAGACCGTCCTGGTCGCCGAGCAGCTCGAAGTGCCGGTGGTAAACGCATTCTCAGGTTGTCCCGGGGACTTTGAGGGTGCTCGCTTTCCAAATTGGGTGACATGCGCATGGCCTCCAGACTTCCAAGACATCCTCGAATGGCAATGGAATGAACGCGTGATCCCCTATTGGACCAGCGAAGCGGCATTTGCGCGCGACCATGGGATAAGGATCGCGTTCGAGATGCATCCGGGCTTTGTCGTCTACAACCCCGAAACCTTGCTGCGGCTGCGCGAAGCGGTCGGTCCTGAAATCGGCGCCAACTATGACCCCAGCCACCTCTTCTGGCAAGGGATAGACCCGGTAGAATCGATCAAGCAGCTCGGTCGTGCCGACTCCCTCTTTCATGTCCACGCCAAGGACACCTACCTTGATCACGCCAACATCCGCCACAACGGAGTCCTGGACACCAAGCCGTACGATCAGATACTGGACCGGTCCTGGGTCTTTAGAACTGTCGGATACGGCCAAGGAGAAAAGGTCTGGCGCGATATCTTCAGTGCCCTGCGCTCGGTCGACTACGACTATGTCATGAGCATCGAGCACGAAGACAGTCTGCTCTCGATCGATGAGGGGCTCGGGAAGGCGATCAGTTTCTTGAACTCGTTGATGTTCCGGGAACAGCCCGGCGAGATGTGGTGGGCGTAGAGCCTCCGGCGCGCCGAACCTTGAGGAGGAGGAGGAGGAGGAGGAGGATCGCTAAGACGCCTTCAGCTGCGCAGTCTCCGGCACATTCACCAAGTCGGCAGTCTCTTTATCGTCGCCACGCTCGATGTCACGCATGCCCGGAAGGAAGAAGGCTCCCATTGTCACGGCTGCCCCTAGAACGCCTGCGCCCACGAGCGTAGTTCGGGCCCCGAGCACACTGGATATCGGACCCGTGGCCGCATAGGACAGCGGCACCAACCCGATGGAAATCAACCAGTCGATACTGGAGACTCGTCCCAGCAGCGCAGAGGGGATCATCCGTTGCTTTGTCGTGACCCATACGATCGTCCCGGCCGATTCCAGGAAGTTGAACGCGAAGCTTGCGACCATAAGCTGCCATGGAAAGTGGGCAATCCCGTACCCGGCGATTGCAAGGGTGGACAGAGTCCATGTCATGTAGATGAAGGTTATGTTGCGGCGCTGCATGTGACCCGTGCTCACAAC
>JALZIO010000324.1 GCA_030860245.1 Actinomycetota bacterium
GATAGAACAATCTGTACTCGGCCGGCGCGTCACCGTAGGCCTGGAGGAAGACCGGACTGGAGGGGTCGCCGCTCTGGAAATCCACCGGCAAGAACTCGTTCTCGTTGCGGAAGGTCCACGCATGAACGAGCAGGTGCGCCCTATGGGCGCGTTGCACGAGCCCCGTGGGCGCCTCCAGGCGACCCTGTTCATCCCACGGAACGATGAGGGTCTTGTTGGTCCCGATGCCCTCGGCGTAGTCGGCGATGTCAGCTAAGCCCTTGCGCGTAATGAGGTCGGCATAAGTGCGCGGATTGCCGGAGACGACGAAGTCGTAAGGCTGGCCGATGTCATTGATCAGCTGGACCAGAGGCAGCCGCGTCATAGTGTCCAGCTCCTTGAGGTTGGCGACCTCGAAGCTCTGGATGTACACGGGGGCTCGTTCTCCCCGGTAGCCGTTCGCTCGCAACGCTCTCACCAACGGCTCCTCGAGCGAAAGCCCGATGCCGTCGAAGTAGGTGGGATGCTTGGTCTCCGGGTAGATGCCCACATTCCTGCGCTTGGCGAGATCGATGACCTGTTGCAGCGTGGGGATTCGATAGAGTCCGTCGAACGCGGTGTTGGCCGGACGGGATTCCGGTAGGCGTTCGGTGGCGCGCAGCGTCTCTAGCTCGGCGAGCGTGAAGTCTTCGGTGAACCAGCCGGTGACCTCGATGCCGTCTATAGCCTTAGTCGTCCTGCGGTCGGCGAACTCCGGATGGTCCTCAACATCGGTGGTGGTTGAGATCTCGTTTTCGTGACGGGCAACGAGCACATGGTCCTTGGTCGAGACGAGGTCCGGCTCGATGAAGTCCGCTCCGAGCTCGATGGCGAGTTTGTAAGAGGCCAGGGTGTGCTCAGGACGGTACCCGCTGGCGCCGCGGTGTCCGATCACAATAGGGGCTTGGCCCCCCTTCGCCCATGCCGCGTCCGAATAGGCTGCCGGGCGCTCGCTCCGGCCATCCCGTCCCCAGGCAAACGGCACCGCGGCAGCGCCGGCGAGGAGCAGAGACAGGACCAAACCGAATAGGCGGATCAGGTGACGCTTGGTTGCTTTCATGAAGGTACCCCTCCTCGGTCGTCCCACGGGCACTCGAATGGCATTGAAAAGCTACGGCTCCCCAGCCGTCGCACGATAGCACCACACCTCCGGGCCCGTCGGAGGGTCGGTGATCCCCACTAATGGCGCACGGGCCCCCGGCCAAAGCGGGCCCTCTCCGAATGTGAGGATGAGGGCCCGCCTTGTGTGAGAGCCGGCCTGTAAGCCGGATTCTGTACCGCCGGTGTCCCGGTGGCGGTGACCATCCATCTCGGACGGACGTCTCCGTCCGCCTCGTGCGGCCTACCCGGAGGGTGCCTGTGGCCTCTCGGCCTCGGCGGGCGGGCAACCCATGCCTCCTGCTTGGCCTTGCTCCGAACGGGGTTTACCCGGCCGCGCCGGTCACCCGGCGCGCCGGTGAGCTCTTACCTCACCCTTTCACCCTTACCCGGCGCCTAAGCGACGGGCGGTCTACTCTCTGTTGCACTTGCCGCGGGTCGCCCCGCCTGGAGTTTCTCCAGCGTCCTGCCCTATGGAGTCCGGACTTTCCTCGACCCGGCGTCTCCGCCGAGCCGCGGCCACCCGGCCGACTCTCCCCTCCATGCTAACCCTGGGGCTTAATCGTCGCGGCCCGACCGTTTGACCCAGATGACCCGGGGACCTTGAAGTCATCATGATGCCGAGTTGCTAGACTTCTTGATGTGGCTAAGCGAACAACGCTAACGCTCGAAGACGATGTCATGAGCCTCCTGAGAAGCGAGGCGCGGCGAACAGGAAAGTCGTTCAAGAGGGTGGTCAATGACGCTGTCAGGGCCGGCCTGAATCAGAACCCGACCCAGGCGCCCAAACCCTTCACCGTTGCCGCAAAGGACCTGGGACTTCGGCCGGGCATCGATCTCGATGACATCGCCGGGCTGATCGAGAACTTGGAAGGTCCCCAATATCGGTGATCCTCATCGATGCAAACATCCTCCTCTACGCCTACAACACCTCGAGTCCCCAATACGAGGCGGCGAAGAGTTGGTTTGAAGGGGCGTTGGGGGGGACCGAAACCATTCGGTTCGCGCTTGTATCCCTATTGGCCTTCGTGCGCATCTCCACCAACCCAAGGGCATTCGTTCGCCCGTTGGCAACGCCCGAGGCAATCGGGATTGTCGACCTGTGGCTCAACCTCCCCCAGACGGATCTGGCCCGTCCTACGGAGCAGCACTGGACGCTGCTGGACCAGCTCGTCCGCTCCGGTCAAGCTCGCGGTGCAATGGTCACGGACGCCCATCTTGCGGCGCTCGCACTCGAGTACGGGGCGACCCTTCACACCACCGACCGAGACTTCGCTCGCTTTCCCGAGCTTCGCTTCGTCAACCCTCTGGTCGGCTGAGCCTTCTCGGCCTCGCTCGCATCGGCGTGGCCCGCCCGGTGGGTGGTGAGTGTGCATTATTCACATCTCTCCCCCCGGTGCTCTCGGCGCGCCCCGAGGCCGTGAAGCTCATTCGGCGCGCCGCCCGGTCCAGGGCCGCCAGCAGTGGGTGTCCGAGGAGCGTCACCAGGATCGCGTTGCCGACCGCTCCGTAGGCGTCCCACCACGCCGAGGTCGCCAGATAGAAGGCGCCGTAGCGGGCCAGGTTGGCCTGCGCACCCAGCTCCGGCGCCCATCCCAGCGCAGACGTTCCCGCCCGGTAGGGCCAGAACCACAGGTTGATCACGGCGCCGAACGCAAACGCCACCCCAGCGCCGTAGGCGGCCAGGATCCAGACCCGCCTCCGGCGGCTGCTCGAGTGCGGCAGCAGCCCCGCCCCCATGCCCACCCAGCCGATCGCGACCATCTGAAAAGGGAGCCACGGCCCCAGACCGCCGATGAACAGGCCCGAGGCAAACGTTCCGACGGCCCCCTGGACGAACCCGAACCCCGGTCCGAAAGCGCTCCCGGCCACCAGCACGATGACGAACATCGGGGAGAAACCGGCCACGAAGCCGGGGAGCCGGAGCGCCACCATCGCCGCCCCCAGGACCCCGACCAGCGCCACCGCCTTCGGCCCCATACCGCCCCGCCCGAGCTCGACGAACAGCAGCAGGCCGAGGATGCCGAGCAGCGCCACGATGATCCACGGCCCGTCCTCCTGATGGCCGATCCCGGTGGAGCCCGCCGCCACCGGCAGCACGAACGGCCACAGGAAGGCGAGCAGCCCCAGCAGGTTCGCTCCGGCCAGAGCCAGATTGCGCAGGGGTGAGGATTTCAAGGGCGCGCGACCGCGGAGGCGACCTGCTCGGGGGTCATCCACGGCGCGCCGAAGACCCGCGCCATCTGCGGAGAGAAAACCGGCGAGTCGGCCATAACCTCGGCCGGGGCGCCGTCCGCCAGCAGCTCACCCCCGGCCAGCATCATCACCCGCGTAGCCACCTCGGCGACGAGCTCGACATCGTGGGACGCGAACATCACCCCGTTGCCCGTTGCCGCTAGGGATCGGAAGAAGGCGGCGAGGCGCTTCTTCGATTCGACGTCCAGCCCCCGGGTCGGTTCGTCGAGGAGGAGGACCGGCGCGCCGGAGGCGACCACAGCGGCGGCGGCCACCAGCAAGCGCTCGCCTGCAGAGAGATCACGGGGGTGCGCCTCGAGCAGGTCGGCCAGCCCGAGCGGCTCCGCAAGGCCGTGTGCGCCTCCCCGACGCCCCTTCGCCGAGAGGGTCGCCTCGATCTCCTCCCTCACCGTCTCGCAGAAGAGCATCATGTCGGGGTCCTGCGGACAGAGCGCAACATCCAGTCCGGGGCTCGGGGGGTCCCCTCGGGCCGTTTCGACGGTTCCTCCCGCGGGCCGATGGAGTCCCGAAAGACAACGCAGCAGCGTCGTCTTGCCCGAGCCGTTGCGGCCGACCAGAGCCACGATCTCGCCCGGCGCGAGGCCAACATCGAGCCCCGCAAGCACGTTCCGGTCGCCATAGGCCGCTACCAATCCCCTGGCGCGCACCAGCAGCCCCTCTCCATCGATTCGGCTCCGGTTCAGGGGCGCCGGAGGGCCCGGGCGCGCCGGGGCCGCCGGTGGGCTCAGATGTCCCTCCACCTGGGGCGCCGGGCTCTCCTTTGGTGTGTCGGAGGTCGGGCGAGGAGATTTTTCTGCCGCCGGAGCTTCCAGTGTCGTGCGGGCGGCCATTCGGCGCGCCTCCCGGACGGTCAAGGGAACAGGGCTCCAGCCCAACCGGCGTCCCAGGCGCGTCACCGGAGGGCCGGTGTCGACCCGTTGGAGGATCTCGGCCGGCGCGCCGAGGGCCACACTCCCGCCCGGAGAGCACCCCAGGGCGAGGTCGACGAAGCCGGCGACTCGCTCGAGCCGGTGCTCGGCCATCACCACCGTCAGCCCAAGGTCGTGCACGAGCCGCTGGAGCGCCGCCAGCACATCCTCGGCCCCCTGCGGATCGAGCTGGCTGGTCGGCTCGTCCAGGAGCAGCAGGCGCGGCGCAACCGTGAGGGCCGCGGCAATCGCCACCCGCTGACGCTCGCCTCCCGACAGGGCCCGCACGCTGCGGTCCCGCAGCCCCTCGATGCCGAGCAGGTCGAGGACCTCTTCGGCGCGCCGTCGCATCGTCGGCGCCGGGACCCCGAGGTTCTCCATCCCGTAGGCAAGCTCGTCCTCGACCCGGTCGACCACGAAGGCGGCGCCGGGGTCCTGGGGCACGAAGCCGACGAGGTCGGCAAGCCTGCGGGGCGGGAGGTCGAGCGTCCGGCGCCCGGCCACGGTGACGCTCCCGCTGAAGCTGCCACCGCTGAAGTGGGGGACAAGCCCGTTCATCGCCCGAATCAGGGTCGACTTGCCGGCGCCCGTGGGGCCGGTCACGAGCACGAAGGAACCCTCCTCGAGGGCGAAGCTCACCCCCGCCAGGGCCGGTCTCGGCGCGCCGGGATAGGCGAAGGAAACATCGTCGAAGACCACTGCGTGACTCATGGGGTGGCCGGGGATGGAGTGCGCCGGTGAGGGCGAACATGGCTCATCCAGGCGCCCGGGGACCGAGGGCGCCGGGGAGGGCGAAAGAGAGCGCCGCCGCGACCAGCAAGGGCGATGCCTCCGGCCACACCAGCGGATGGGTCGACGGAGTGAGGCTGCCCTCCAACCCGACGCCGAGCACCACGAAGAGCACGGCAGCGGCGGCGGCTGTTGCGGCCGTCACCCATGCGACCGGGCTCCAGCGCTCGATCCTGTAGCTCGAGCGCCGCCCCCGGCCGTGCCCCCG
>JALZIO010000001.1 GCA_030860245.1 Actinomycetota bacterium
CGGATGGCCACGCGTAGCGAATCTGGACGGGGAAGAGACGGGTGCCGCGCTCGGTGATGACGATGTGGTTGGCGTACGTGCGCTGTTTGACCGGATCGTGGCGAGAGGCATCGATGACGACCTCACCCGGCTCGACGCGGCCCGCATCAACCCTCTGACCGCGGTCGAAGCGGGTGAGATCCGGAACGAACGCTTCGATGACGAAGACGCCGTCGTCGTTCAGGTGCTCGGCCACATTGCGAAAGCAGGTGACCTGATCCCGCTGGCTGGTCAGCGCAAAGAACGTGTTGAACACCACGTAGATGAGCGAGAATTTTTCCTCGACGTCGACGTCGGTGAAGTCGCCCATGGCAACGGGGATGCCGGCTCCCCTTGGCTTGGCGCGCAGCTTGGCAACCATCGCCTCGGAGGCGTCGATGCCGTGCACTTCGACACCCGCACCTGCCAGAGGAACGGCTACCCGGCCGGTGCCGATCGCAAGCTCGAGGGCGCGTCCTCCGTCTGCTAGGCGGGCGAGAAGGTCGACAGCGCCCTCGGTGTCGAAGAGATCGTCGTACCAATCGTCGTAAATGCCTGCAATTCGATCACCGTAGGTCGACGCGTTGTATTCATCCATGACGACAGTCAAACACGACGGCAGTGGGGCCATTACCCGCGCCGTCTGTAGGCCCGGGCGCGTCCGGCGGCCTCGAGGATCACTTTCCGGAGCCTGATCGAATGAGGCGTCACCTCTACACATTCATCCTCGCGTATGAACTCGAGCGCTTGCTCCAGGGACATCGCCTTGTGGGGGATCAACCGCACGAGCACCTCGCTGGTGGCCGAGCGCATGTTCGTGAGCTTCTTTTCCTTGGTGGGATTGACGTCCATGTCGTCGGCGCGGGCGTTCTCCCCCACGATCATCCCCTCGTAGACCTCGATGCCGGGAGCAACGAACATCGACCCCCGTTCCTGCAGGTTCAACAGTGCATGAGACGTCGTCAGCCCGCGCCGGTCGGACACCAGGCTCCCGGTGGGCCGGGTGCGTAACTCTCCGTGCCAGGGCTCATAGCGGTCGAAGACGTGATGCAGGAGTCCCGTCCCGCGCGTCTCGGTCATGAACTCGGTGCGAAAACCGATCAGGGCACGCGCGGGTACCAGGTATTCCATCCGCGCCCAGCCGGTGCCGTGGTTGACCATGTTCTCAAGCCGCCCCTTCCGCAGTGCGAGCAACTGGGTGACGACCCCCATGAAGTCCTCCGGCGTGTCAATCGTGACTCGCTCGACGGGTTCGCAGAGCCGGCCGTCGATCTCCCTGGTGACCACCTGCGGCTTACCCACGGTGAGCTCGAACCCCTCGCGTCGCATGAGCTCGACCAGGACGGCAAGCTGCAGCTCGCCCCGGCCCTGCACCTCCCAGGCGTCCGGCCTGTCGGTGTCGAGCACTCTGATCGAGACATTGCCCACCAGCTCCGCCCTGAGCCTGTTGCTCACCAGCCTGGCGGTCATCTTGCCGCCGTCCTGTCCCGACAGTGGAGAGGTGTTGATGCCGACCGTCATCGAAAGGCTCGGGTCGTCGAAGTGGCTGACCGGGAGGGGGCGCGGGTCGTCGGCGTCGGCCAGGGTCTCTCCGATCGTCACTTCGGGGAGCCCGGCGATGGCAAAGATCTCGCCGGGCCCGGCGGACACCGCATCCACCCGGTCCAGGGCCTCGGTCACGTACAGCTCCGTGATCTTGACCTTCTCTATCGTGGCATCGGCGCGGCACCATGCGACCAGCTCCCCTCGTCTGATTGTCCCGTGGAACATGCGGCAGAGAGCCAGCCGGCCGACGTAGGGCGACGCATCAAGGTTGGTGACGAGCGCCTGCATGGGATGGCTCTCGTCATAGGATGGAGGCGGTATGTGATCGAGCAACAGCTCGAACAAGGGCTTGAGGTCGCTCCCCTCCTGGTCGTCATGAAGCGACGCCCAACCTGCCCTGGCATTGCAGTAGAGGATGGGGAACTCGATCTGTTCTTCGTCTGCATCGAGGTCTAAGAACAGCTCGTAGAGCTCGTTCACGACCTCGGTTATGCGTGCGTCGGAACGGTCGACCTTGTTGACGACGAGAATCACGGGAAGGCGCGCCTCGAGCGCTTTGCGCAGCACGAAGCGGGTTTGTGGCAAAGGGCCTTCGCTCGCGTCGACGAGCAGCAGAACTCCATCGACCATCGTCAGGCCGCGTTCGACCTCGCCCCCGAAGTCGGCGTGACCCGGTGTGTCGATGATGTTGATCTTGACGTTTCCGTACCGGACGGCGGTGTTCTTGGCGAGAATCGTGATGCCCTTCTCACGCTCGAGGTCCATCGAATCCATCACTCGGTCTGCGACGTCCTGATTGGAGCGGAAAGCGCCCGACTGCCACAGCATGGCGTCGACGAGCGTGGTCTTGCCGTGATCGACATGGGCGACAATCGCGATATTGCGGATATCGCCGCGCTCGCGCCGAGTGGGTGAGGGATGTGAATTATTCACACTCATGACCCACTCGGCACCTGTGACCGGCTTTCATTGCGCCACCGACGAAAGGTAATAGTCTTCGCCGTCGTCGTTCCACTCGAGATCGACATGTCCTTTGGCGCTTGCGGCCTTGGCGAACTGCAGGAAGCCCGAGTAGCCGTAGTTCTTTTCGCTGAATCCGTTCTGTCTCTTGCGGAGCTCGTTCT
The DNA here is from genome assembly GCA_030860245.1 of Actinomycetota bacterium. GTDB lineage: Bacteria > Actinomycetota > CADDZG01 > CADDZG01 > WHSQ01 > JACDDL01. The sequence goes on from JALZIO010000001.1 coordinate 2,688, forward strand.
TGAGCCCCGACAAAGGGGGAGAGCCCGAGCGCTTCTCGAGGTCGCCGACCACGTCGCGCAGAAGCTCGAAAGCCTTCTCCTCGCCGCCGCCGCTGGTGGGAAAGTCTGCCGCCGGGTCACCTTCGGCATTGCCCGGGTGGAGCTCGACCACCTGCTTGGATTCGAGATGACGCAGCAGCTCGCCCCAGGTGCGAAAGCCGTAGTCGCCTTCGGAGAAGGTTGGGTCCTTGCGCAGGATGGCCCGTTTGATCATCGACGAGATCACCGGTCCGTCCGTCGATCGTTTGAGGCCCCGCAATGTCTGGGTCACCAGACGGGAGACCTCCGCGAGGTCGCCCGTACCGCCATCGGCTGCCGGGGTAGTGCCGCTCCTGCGACCCCGTGCACGCGGGGCCTTGGGTGGCTCACCCGCACCCACGAGACGCTCGTAGAACAGGAACTCGTCGCAGGCGCCCGGCAGTAGCTCCGATGTCGAACCCTCGACCCCGATGCCGATCACGCGTCGGTTCAACTCACGGAGCTTCGACACCAAGGGTGTGAAGTCGGAGTCACCGGATGCAACCACGAAAGTAGTTATGAAATCGCGCTGGAATGCAAGCTCGATGGCATCCACCGCCATCTTGATGTCGGCCGCATTCTTCTTGTTCATGCCGAGGCGTTGGGTGATTTCGATCATTTCGATGCGCTGGGCAACAACACCCTGGCGATGGCTCGCAAAAAGTGTCCAGTCCGCATAGGCGCGTCGTACTACGACACGGCCACGCTCGGAGAGAGCATCCATAACGACCGACATATCGAGGTCGCCGCCGCGATCACGAGCTCCGATCGCCAGGTTTTCGAAATCAACAAATAACGCTATTCGCTCTTCTTCGTCTGCCACTTCTCTTCACCTCTGCTTAAGAGTCGCTTTCGCCCAGTGGTACCTCTTGTACGTACGGGGGGTGGTCGATCACCTTCAGAGCAGTCCGGCCACGGGCTAGGTCCACTATTGCATCACCGGCAAGGGCCTTCCGCCACCCTTGCTGCAGACGCTGCCCGGCCAGGTCGTCCCCACCGGATATCACCGCCGCCAGAAGCGCTTCGACCTGCGCCCTGGTTGCCACCAGCTCGCTCGCCACCTGCCCGGCCTCACAGCGCGCCCTCAGGAGCGCGTCGGCGATGCCTGCCAGCATCCGGGCGCGCATTTGCACGCTCTTGGATGGTGTGGGGGCCAGCTCGATAGGGGGTGCCGCCTTGCCGCGCTTTACCGCAGCAATAAGCTCGTCTCCCGAGCGCTCCACCTCCTTCGGATTCATACCGCGAACTCCCATCAGATCCTTCTTGCTCGACGGTCCCCGGCGCGCGATCTCGGTGAGGGTCACATCCTTGATCACCCAGCCGCGCGGCACATCTCGGCGCGCCGCGTTCTGCTCTCGCCACCATGCGAGCTCGCGCAGCACGGTGTTCTGGGTACGCGAGAGACTGCCCCGTCCGCCGACCTTCCGCCATGCGGAATCGGCATCGACGTCGCGCCCGGCCGTTGCTTCGATGACTCTCATCTCCTCGTCGACCCACTTGGTGCGCCCCAGTACGGCCAGTTTCTCCTTTAGATGCTCTGCGATTGCCGGCAGGTAACGAACGTCATCGGCCGCGTAGGTCAGCTGCTCTTGGGTCAGAGGCCGGCGGCACCAGTCCGTATAGGACTCTCCCTTCGTGAGTGATACGCCGATAACCGCATGGACGAGATTGCCGTAGGCAAGCGAGGCGCCATAACCTGCGAAGCCGGCGGCTCGCTGAACGTCGAAGATCCTCTGTGGGACGACAGCCCAGTGCTCGTGGAACAACTCGAGATCCTGCCCTCCCGAGTGAAGGATGATCTCAACCGCCGGATCGGCGACCAGGGCCGCCACCCCCGTCATGTCCAGGTCCGCCATAGGGTCGATGAGAAAGATGGTGTCCTCCACCGCCAGTTGGGCAAGGCACAGGCGGGACCGGTAGGTACGCTCGCGCCAGAACTCCGTGTCGAGAGCGGCCCACCCCGCGGAGCGACAGCGTTCCAGTACTTCTCCGAGATCCTCTTGGTCGGTCACGAACACGACCTTCGTCGTCGTCGCCCGATTCAAGATGACGGCAGGCCCAACTCGCGTGCGATCAGCATGCGCATTATCTCGGACGTTCCTTCGCCGATCTCAAGGATCTTGGAGTCGCGAAAGTGCCGGCACACAGGGAACTCCTCGATGTAGCCGTATCCACCGTGCACTTGCACCGCATCGCGCGCCACCTCGACTGCAGTCTCCGACGCGAACAGCTTGGCCATGGCCGCGTGTTTGGTGTAGGGGCGACCCTTGGTCTTTAGCCATGCGGCCTTCTGATAGGCGGTGCGAGCCAACTCGGTCTTGGTTGCCATGTCGGCGATCTTGAAGCCAATTGCCTGGTAACCGCCGATGGCTCGGCCAAAGGCCCTGCGCTCCCCGGCATACTTCAGGCATTCGTCGAGGCACCCTTGAGCAAGTCCCACCGCCAGAGCCGCGATGGCGATCCTGCCGTCGTCCAGGATCGACAGGAAGTTGCGCAACCCGTCACCGCGCCGACCCAGAAGATTTGCCTTCGGAGCGCGGCAGTCGTCGAACGCCAGCTCATGGGTGTCGGAGTGATGCCACCCCATCTTCCGGTACGCGGGTCCGACCCTGAAGCCCGGGGTGCCGGTTGGGACGATGATGGCGGAGATCTCGTTCGCGTCCCGGCCTCTGTCCGTGATTGCAGTGATCGTGACCAGAGAGGTTATGGAGGTTCCCGAGTTGGTGATGAACGACTTGGATCCGTTGATCACCCACTCGTCATCCTCGAGGGTCGCGGTGGTACGGGTCGCCCCGGCGTCGGAGCCTCCCCCAGGTTCGGTCAAGCCGTAGCCCGCAAGGGCATCGCCCGACACCAGGGAGGGAAGCCAGGTGCTCTTCTGCTCCTCTGTCCCGAAACGGTAGATGGGCATGGCCCCGAGACCGACTGCGGCTTCGAGGGTTATCGCGAGCGAAGAATCGACCCGTGCGATCTCCTCGATCGCAAGACACAGCGTGACGAGGTCACCGCCGGCGCCCCCGTACCTCTCGGGGAACGGCAGGCCGAAGAGGCCTAGGTCCGCCATCTGCTCGACCGCGTCGAGGGGCAGCTCCCCCTCGAGGTCCCATCGCTCGGCGTTGGGGCGGATGGCGTCGTCGACGAACGATCTGACGACGGTGACGAAACTCTGCTGCTCGTCGGAGAGGTCGAAGTCCATTGCGCCGACCAGCCTATGTCGCCCGGCCATGGACTGCAGGGATGCCCTGGGAGGCCACTCACTGCCGAATCGGCTCGTTCGGCCCCTCCTGTCCTTGTGAGCGGCCCTCTATTCTTTATCCTCGAGACCCACCGGCTCGGGGACTTGTCAATCCTCTTTCGATCCTTTGCTTGCCAGCACCACCGGGGTATAGGCGGCTCGTCCCGCAACCTCGTACCCGTTGCGCGGCGAGAGACGGGTTGCGTTTTCGTGTGGCGAGAGGCTAGTGTCCCGGGACGGACCCCGTAGTCAGGACAACAGCAACTCTATGCCGATCGAGTCGGTTCGACCCATACGTAAGCCGTTGCACACGCAACTCACACCCGTCGAGGCGGCTCGTTGTTTTCGAGGCGACCCGCAACCGTTCGCGCTGATCGGAAGCTGGGCCGGCGGCGGTGCGTTGCTGGGTTCCCAACCGATTCGGGTCCTCGACGAGGACGCCGATCCCTTCCATGCACTAACTCGGTCCCCCGTGGTCGAAGGCGACGTGCGCCACCTGGTGGGTGGAGGCTGGTTTGGGTATCTCGGATATGGGCTGGGTCGGAAGATCGAGACCCTGACACCTCCGCCGCCTCGCCCTGTTCCGATGCCACCCTTCAGCCTCGCCTTCTACGACCACCTCGTGCGCTTCGACGCGACGGACGGCCGGTGGTGGTTCGAAGCGCTGTGGAGCCCGCAGAGGGCCGCCGCGCTCGAGGAGCGATTCCAAGTTATCTGCGCGCGACTCGGGGCCCCCGCCCCCCCTAGACAGCACTCCGTATGTACCGGCTTCGTTCCCACGCCCCACCGCGATCGTCATCTGTCTGCCGTGACCAGAGCGATCGACTACATCCTGGCGGGGGCTGCCTTCCAGGTGAACCTTTGTATCAGACTCGAATCTTGCTTCACCGGCGACCCGCTCGACCTCTTCTGCAGTGGAGCGCAAACGCTGGTTCCGCCGTTCGCAGGTTACGTGGCTGGTACATGGGGCGCGCTGGCAAGCCTGTCTCCGGAGCTCTTCCTTCGTCGCTCGGGCCGCCGGGTCACCACAGCCCCTATCAAGGGAACCTGCGCTCGACCTTCTGTCACACCGGCGCTCGACAAAAGAGAGCGGCTTCTTGCGTCGCCAAAGAACGTTGCCGAAAACGTCATGATCGTGGACCTCATGCGCAACGACCTCGGACGCGTCTGTACGCCGGGATCCATTCACGTGCCGGCTCTGGCGCGCGCCGAACCGCATCCCGGCGTCTGGCATCTGGTGTCCGAAGTCACCGGTGAACTGAGACGAGATGTCGATGACGACACTCTGCTGCGTGCGACCTTTCCTCCCGGGTCGGTAACGGGGGCTCCAAAGATCAAGGCCATGGACCTCATCTCGGAGTTGGAGACGACGGCCAGAGAGGCGTACACGGGTGCGATCGGTTACGTCAGCCCCGTAGCCGGCGTTGAGCTCAACGTTGCGATCCGGACGTTTGAGTTCGCCGACGGAAGAGCCTGGCTTGGAGCAGGAGGGGGGATCGTGGCGGATTCCGATCCTGCGGCAGAATGGGAAGAGTGCCTGATGAAGGCCCAACCGCTGCTGCGCTCCGTCGGGGCCGAGATGAACATGCAGGCGGTGGGGAACCTAGATGTCGGAGCAGCCATCTGAGCGGCCGCCCCCTTTGATCGGCGACCCCAGGCTGGGTGTCTTCGAAACGGTTCTCGTGGCCGGGGGAGTCGGCGTCGATCTGGGTGCTCACGTCGTTCGCATGGATCGCAGTGTCCGCGCTCTTTACCGCCAGGAGTTGCCTCGAGAGGTTCTTGCGGCCGCTAGAGCCACGGCGGAGCAGTCTGGGCAGACCGGGCGCATGCGCATGACGGTCCGGCCCGCAGGAGGACGCCCGCTGCAACACTCCGTGAACATTCAGCCTGCGTCAAGACGCTTATCGAACACCAGCACCCGCCCGGGCGCCGAGCTTGCGGTCGTCGTAACCCGCAACGGTCTCGGCCCGCACAAGTTGGTGGACCGCAGCATTCTCGAACAATGGAGGGACGCTCACGGTGACACTGGGACCAAGCAGCTGTTGTTGATCGGCCCGGACGGCGCAGTGCTGGAGGCGGAGCGGGCCAATGTGTTCGCCGTCGTTGACGGCACACTCATCACCCCGAGTGCCGACGGCCGCATCCTCGCCGGCATTGTGCGCGCCGCGATTCTTTCGATAGCGCGCGACCTGTGTATCCCGACGGCGATCGCTCCACTCTCGCTCGAGCAGCTTGGAAGGGCTCATGAGGTCTTCTTGACCAACTCGATTGAAGGGGTCCAGCCGATGATGTCGTGCGACGGCGTCGGTCGGTGGACGGCCGGAGCCGTAACGCTGCGGCTACGGCAAGCCCTTGTTGCGAGATGGCTACGGCAGGCGCCCGCTCACAGCGGAGAAGGCGCGTGGCAACACGACGGAGGACAAAGGTTGCGGCCCGCGAATCGTCTGTGAAGTGTGAGCTGCTCGTGATCGACAACTACGACTCCTTTGTCTACAACCTCGTCCAATACCTCGAGGAGCTCGATTGCAACATAGAGGTCACGCGCAACGATGCCATGGAAGTCGACGACATCGACATCACAGCGCTCGATGGGATCGTAATCTCGCCCGGACCATGCGGTCCGGCCGAGGCCGGCATCAGCACGGACGTGGTTCTCCGGCTGGGAGCTGCGCGGCCGATACTCGGAGTTTGCCTCGGTCACCAGTGCATCGGCCATGCGTACGGCGGCATCGTGAAGAGGACCGCAAGGGCCATGCACGGCATGAGCTCGACCGTCCGGCACGACGGTTTGGGGCTCTACCGGGGTGTGCCAAATCCCTTTCCTGCGGGGCGGTACCACTCGCTCGTGGTCGGCGCAGCTTTGCCGGTGGATCTCCGTGCCACCGCATGGACCCAGGACGGGATCCTCATGGGCATAGCGCACCGAAGACATCCCGTCGAGGGCGTGCAGTTCCATCCGGAATCAATCCTCACCCGTCCGGGGCGCGCCTTACTCCAGAATTTCATCCACCGATGCAAGCAGTGGCGCGGTCGTCGAGGGGTGGAGTCCCCGAAGATTACATAGAAACCTCGGTCCCTTGGCTGGCTCTCGGCTCCCGTACCGGGACTCCCCGACTGTAGTAAGAGATCTCCGATCCCACCGTCGAGCCGCTCCACGTCGCCAGCTCGAGGTCGCCGAGCCCACGTCACGGGCCCCTGTTTGCGGACCAGCTCCGTTTTTTGCACCACGGGCCGTCCGGACGATGGACCACCGCGGTTCAGCTCACCAGGGCCCAGCGTCGTCCCTCGAACGTGCCCTCCTCGAGAACCTTCCGTCCATCGGTGAGCTCCTCGGCGGGGAGCACCACGTAGTTCGGCCTGAAGCCTCCGGCGGCCATGCGCCGATCCCACGCCTGCGCCAGGTCGGCAAAGCGCACCCTGAGGTCGTTGCCCTCCAGCGCCGGGTCGTCGTAGTCAGCGAGCCGCACCCCGGAGAACTGCCACAGTGCCCACGCGAGCCCGTCCGATCCCCGCACCCTCACGATGTCGTCCGGGCCGAGGTGGGCGGCGGTGCGACGGAGGAACGACCCGGCGGCCAGATCCGGGGAGGCGTAGATCCACCCGGCCTCACGCCCTCTGATGATTTCGGTCATCTGGAGGGAGGCGAGTGCGGGGGACGCGGCCCCCAGTCCCAGCAGGAGCCCGCAGCTTGCGGCTGCCAATGCCCGGGACCGCCTCGCGATCACCCGGTAGAGGGCCAGCAGCGCCACCCCGGCAAAAGCGGCTCCGAGAAGGTGCGCCACCGGCCACACCCGACCCTGGTGCAGCAGCGTTCCGTTGCCCGCAAGCCCGCCGCGGGCTCCGCGCGCCAGCACGGTGACGCCCATCCACAACACCGTCGAGGCGGCCCATGCCACGAGAACTACGGTTTCGGAGCGGCCTCCGGCGGGTCCGAAGGCCCGGCGGGCGGCCAGGGCAACGCCGGCCGCAGCCAGTGGGAGCAGGAGCCCCCACGAAGCCAGGGCGGTGGTCAACGGCCACTCCATGCCCAGCACCGAGACGTCGACGAATCCTCCGAACCGAAGATGGGCGGCCGCCACGGGCCCGGCCCAGAGCGCGAAGACGATCACCGCCGCTCCCCCCATGGCGAGGTAGACGCCGCCGTCGCGCGTCCGGCCGGCCATGACCGCAGCGAGGACAGCCCACACCGCCGACGTCAGCAGAAGGGGAACGCTCAGGAGCCCCACAGCACCCATAACCGCGCCGCAGAGGGCGGCGGTGCCCTTTCCGGGGGCTTTCATCGCAGCCAGGGCGAGCACCCCTGTGAGTGCGGCCAGAACCAGGGCGAGCTCCCGCGGGAGCGCGGGTGGGAGCAGCGAATACAGGGCGTTGGGGGAGGTCACCACCAGGTCCGCGCCCCCGATTGCTTCCGAGGGGCTCGTGATCAGCTGGGGGTGCTCGCTGATCAGCCAGCCCAGGCCGCCGACGAGCCCTGCGACGGCCGCCCCCGGCGCGCCGGCGCTCCGGTCGACCCGGCGCGCCAGACACGCCACTGCCAGGGGCACTGCCGCGACGGCAACCACGTGAAGGGTCTCGTGCGCCACCAGGGGGGTCGAACCCGGCACCAGCCGCACGAGCATTGCCAGGAGGGCGTGCCAGCCCCACGGATAGGCGTTGCGGGCAAACTCCGGCGCCGGCCCGACCGGCACCGGTTCGCCCGCCAGGAGCTGCTCGGCCCACCCCAGGTGCCAGGGGGGATCGCCGCTTCGGACCCCCGAGCCCCCGAGGATCGCCGGGAGCACGAACAGGCACAGCAGCGCCACCGCGGCGACCCCCACGAAGGTCCACCGGGGGGCCGGAATCAGCCCGAACGAGGCGCGTCCCACCCACAGCGCCACAAGGCCCAGCGCCGGCACCAGACCGGGCAGGCCGAACACCGCACCCCCGGTGACGATGTGGGCGACCATGCAGGCCACCGAGAACAGGACAAAGCCTCCCACCGCATTGAGCGCCCGCTCCGGCCCCCCCAGGCCCTCGGGGATGCGCCCTCCTCCGGCGCGCCGGAGCAGCCCGTCGCCCACGGCCCATCCGATCGAACCGGCGAGCAGAAGCTGCGCCAGGAGACCGGCCAGGGTCCCGGAGGTCAACTGCGCCGGGCCAGGACGGTTGCGAACAGGACCGCTCTCCGGCGCTCCCGACTTCGGCAAGGAGGCATCTACTCGATCACCGCGACGATCTGCGCGGCGGCCACAGCCTCCCCGGCGCGCACCGGTACGGCCGTCACCGTGCCTCCCCGGGTGGCGTGGACCGTCGTGACCATCTTCATGGCCTCCAGCACCACCACCGCCTGGCCCGGCTCGATCCGATCGCCCGGCCGAACCAGGACCTCGAGCACGGTGGCTTGCATCGGCGCGACGGCCCCCTCGTCCGCCATGCGCCCCGAGGTCGAACCCGCCATGGCAGGGTGCCACAGCGGCGACGGGGCACCGCCTACATGCACGAATCCGGCGCCTACCGGCTCCTCCGGCGCCCCGGACACCTTCAGCGGCCCCAGGATGCCGTCCTCTGCAAGCGTGGCGGTCGTGTGCCGGCCCGAGCAAAACGCTTCGTGCGCCACCAGCGCGCGCAGGGCAACGATGTTGGTGGCTATGCCCTCCAAGAGGAAGTCGTCGAGGGCGCGCAGCATGCGGGCACGGGCCTCCCGGCGGCCGGCGCCCCGGACGATCACCTTGGCCACGAGCGAGTCGTAGGCGTCGGGCACGGTGTCGCCTGCCCCGTAACCCGAGTCGACCCGCACGCCGAGGCCGCCGGGCTCTCTGTAGGCCGTGATGGTGCCCGGGCTCGGCATGAAGCCTCTGGCCGGGTCCTCAGCGTTGACGCGGCACTCGATCGCATGTCCGCGTGGTTCGATGTCCCCGCCGGAAAATCCGAGTGGCTCGCCCGAGGCGATACGGAGCTGGCAGGCGACTAGGTCAATGCCGGCGACCTCCTCGGTGACGGTGTGCTCCACCTGAAGCCGGGCGTTCACCTCGAGGAAGTAAGGGCGCCCATCGTCGTCGACCAGGAATTCGACCGTTCCGGCGTTGACGTAGCCGCACGCCTTGGACAGCGCGATCGCAGCCGCGCTCATCTCCAGGGCGCGGTCGGCCCACAGGGGAGGCGGTGACTCCTCGATCAGTTTCTGGTATCCGCGCTGCAACGAGCAGTCCCTGACGCCCAGCGCCATGGGCTCGTCCGGCCCGGGGACGGCAAGGATCTGCACCTCCATGTGCTTGGGCCCGTGCAGGTAGCGCTCGACATAAACGGTGTCGGTGCCGAAGTAGCTCAATCCCTCCCGGCGCGCCGCCGCGTAGGCCGCCTCGGCCTCGTGCGCTGCGCGCACCACCTTGAGCCCCCGCCCGCCGCCCCCGCCCGCGGCCTTGACCGCCACGGGATAGCCGTGCTCGGCGCCGAAGGCTACGACATCTTCAGACGACGTCGCCGGATCCAGCATGCCGGGAACACACGGGACCCCCGCGGCCTCAGCCAATCGGCGCGCCGAGAGCTTGTCGGCGACCAGCTCCATCGCCTCGGGGGGAGGACCCACCCAGATCAGACCCGCAGCTTCAACCGCGCGCGCGAAATCTGCGTCCTCGGCAAGGAAACCGTAACCGGGATGCACCGCCTTCGCGCCTGCCGCGTGGGCTGCGGAGATGATCGCGGCTCCGTCGAGATAGGTGTCGGCGGGAGTGCTGCCCGGCAGATGCAGCGCGGCGTCGGCACATGCGACGTGACGCGCTCCGGAGTCCTGGTCCGAATAGACCGCGATGGCTTGAACGCCCAGCTCCCTGCAGGTGCGCGCGATGCGAACCGCTATCTCACCGCGATTGGCGATCAGGACACTCGAGAACATCGGCGTCACCCCACCGGGCGCGCAAGGAAGTCCGAGTATCCCCGTGCTTCGTCGCGTAAGTAGCGCCTGCACCGAGAGCGTCCCGGCGCGACGAAGGCAAGGCGCGAGGAGTCGAAGCGTACCTGGAGGTACGTGAGCGACGAGGAACGCAGCCATCGGCGATGCAGGGGCGCTCGAATGCGTCGGTGATTTGCGCGACGAGGCGCTGGTTTGCTGCGCGTATGCGTTTCCGAGGTCAGCGGTTGCGCCAACGCGGCTCTCTCTTGTCATTGAACGCCGCAATCCCCTCGGCGCGATCGTCACTCTGTACCGTTCGCCGCCAAGCTTCGTTCTCGAGTTCGAGGCCGTTGCCGAGTGGAGCGCCCAAGGCTGCGTCGATGGCGCCCTTTGCCTCACGTACGGCAACCGGCGAAGACCCACAGATCTCTTTCGCCAATGCCATCGTTGCATCGGCGAGGTAACCGCGCTCAACAACCTCGGCGACGAGGCCCGTCTGTTTAGCGCGCTGCGCATCTAAACGCCGGCCCGTGAAGATCATCTCCTTGGCTACACGGGGCCCGGCCGCCCGCGTCAACAGTTGGGTGGCGCCGCCCGCCGGGATCAATCCCACCCGTGCCTCCGGGAGACCGAAAACGGCGTCGTCGGCCGCAACCGTCAGATCGCACGACAATGCGAGCTCGAAGCCTCCTCCCAGAACGAAGCCGAAGGTCGAAGCAATGCTGGGCTGGGGAAGCTCGCGCAGGGCGCCGAACATCGACCGCATAGAGGTGCGGTTGCGGTGGAAGTCCTCGAGGCTGAACTTCTGCCTCTCCTTGAGATCGGCCCCTACGCAGAATGCCTTTTTCCCTGCGGCAGTGAGCACGACGGTCCATGTATCCATGTCCCGAGCAACCTCATGCAACCTATCGGTCAACCGGTCTGCCAGCGCGCCGCTGATGGCATTCATGTAATCGGGCCGGTTGAGGGTCACCACCGAAACGGGCCCCTCGGTGCGTAAGCTCACCAACTCTTCTGGATGCGTCACACCGGTGGAACTCCGTGGTGGCGTGAAGCCGGGCTCCGTTGGATGGAGGCCCCGAGCTGCAATCTGCGCGCTATCTCAGCGCGCAGATCATCCGGCTGCACCACTGCATCAACGATATTCTCCGAGGCCAGGTTGGCGATGTCGATGTCGGCCTCGTAGGCGGAGCGTCGTTCGGCGATGAAGCGGGCGCGCTCTTTCGGGTCATCGATGCCGGCAATGGTATTGAAATGGACGGCGTTGATGGCAGGCTCCGGTCCCATGACCGCGATGCGGGCCGTTGGAAGCGCGATGGTCGCCTCGGGACCGAAACCGGGGCCCGCCATCGCGTAGAGCCCCGCTCCATAGGCCTTGCGGACAACGATGCACAGCTTCGGCACCGTTGCCTCGGAAACTGCGGTGATCATCTTGGCGCCGTGGCGGATGATGCCCTGACGCTCGACCTGCGTTCCGATCATGAATCCCGGAACGTCGGCGAAGAACACAAGTGGAATGTTGAAGGCGTCGCACAACCAGATGAAGCGAGCCGCTTTATCTGCGGAGTCTACGAACAAGACCCCACCCTTATGCGACGGCTGGTTCGCCACTATCCCCACGGAGCGACCTTCGATGCGCGCGAGCCCGGTGATCAGCTCGGAGGCAAAGGTCGGTTTCAACTCGAACATCGATGCGGCATCGACCACACCGGCAAGGAGTTCGTACATGTCGAAGGCTCGCCCCTCGTCCTCAGGGACCAGCGACGCCAGCGATCCGCCATAGCCGGGAGGGCGTGCTTCTATGAGCCCCGGCGCGCTCCGCCAGTTGGACGGGAAATAGGACAGATACGCCCGGGCGGCGTCGATCGCCGCCTTGTCATCCGGCACGGCGAGATCGCCGGAACCGGAGACGTCGCAGTGCAACCTCGCGCCGCCCATGGCCTCGAGTGTGACCTTTTCACCAATGACCTCCTCCGCCATGCGCGGAGAGCCAAGGTACATGGACGCATTGCCCTCGACCATGAACACCACGTCGCAGAACGCAGGCACATAGGCTCCCCCTGCCGCGGAGGGGCCGAACAGGCAGCAGACCTGAGGCACCTGGCCGGATGCCTGCACTTGGTTGTAGAAGATCTTTCCGGCGCCGCGCCGGCCGGGAAAGAGGTCGACCTGATCGGTGATACGCGCCCCTGCGGAGTCGACGAGATAGACGATGGGATGCTCGTGGCGGCGAGCTAGCTCGACAATGCGGATGATCTTCTCTACCGTGCGCGCCCCCCATGAACCGGCCTTGACGGTGGAGTCGTTCGCCATGACCGCCACAGGTCGTCCCTCTATGCGCCCGACGCCGGTAATGACGCCATCGGCGGGTAGGTCGCCTGCAAGGGCGTTGACCAACAGGCCGTCCTCGGCGAAGCCCTCGGCCGAGTCCAACAGCAGCGCCAGCCGGTCCCGGGCGAACAACTTTCCTTGTTCGGCGGCCCGGGCGTGGTATTTAGGCGATCCGCCCGACCTCGCCCGTTCGGCCGCGTCACTGATCCTGCCGGCGCTCTCCGAATCGCTCACGCTTGCGGCCGCATCTGATCTCCCTCAGGTGGCGGGGGGTGCAATGCGACGCACCCCTTCTGCCACAAAGGTAGCGCCCGTCTGGGCTCTCTGCTCGGGCGTCTAGTCCCTGGGCACAGCCGAGATGACGTCGCCGGTCAGGAGGGAGTTGCCGCTTGCGCCGGCGGTGGCGGTGGCGACCTGATTCCGGAGCCAGAAAGATGGCATCGGTTTCGATCGACAAACTTCATCGAAGTTGGTTGCGGCGCCTTCATATCGAAAACGGTCGGAAGAGATGGGTAACACCGCTGGACTCGAGGACCGAAGCACCCCGGGAACCGAAGTGTCCGTCGACAGGCGCATATGCGCTCCTTATCGACGGACCCCAGCTTTGTCATCGGGGAAACTAGCAGACGCCATCGCAACGGCGTTCCGCTTCTCGGCCCTCGAGAAATAAAGGTTCGAACCCATAGGGCAGCTCGAGCCGGTTGGCGGCCATGAGGCTCCGGTCCGACAGGATGTCGCGGGTGCAGCCGTCGGCCACGATCACGCCCTCGTTCATGAGCACCGAGCGGGGGCAGAGCTCGAGCACGTAAGGCAGGTCGTGCGACACCATGAGCATGGTGTGGCGGAGGCTGCTCAGGATGGTCGCAAGCTCCCGCCGGCTCGCCGGATCGAGGTTCGAGGACGGTTCGTCGAGGACAAGGATCTCGGGCTCCAAAACCAGGACGGTTGCGAGTGCGACCCTCCGCCGTTGACCGAAGCTGAGATGGTGCGGCGGCCTGTCCGCGAAATCCCCCATCCCCACAGCGCCAAGGGCGGCTCCCACGCGCACTCCGATGACGTCTGAGCTCAGGCCCAAATTGCGCGGTCCAAATGCAACGTCCTCGAACACGGTCGGCATGAAGAGCTGATCGTCGGGGTCCTGGAAGACAATCCCTACACGGCGGCGCACCTCTTTGAGATTGGCCTTGGCCACCTCGAGCCCCGAAACGACGACGCTCCCCGCTTCCGGCATCAGCACACCGTTGAGGTGCAGGATCAAAGTTGTCTTGCCGGCGCCGTTGGGGCCCAACAAGGCCACCCTCTCCCCCGCCTCCACGCGGACATCGCATCCGAACAACGCTCCGTGGCCATCCGGGTATGTGTAGGCGAGACCCTTCACCTCGAGCGCAGCATGTCTCATCTCGGTTAGATCAGCCGGGCGAGCACGGCGATCGCCCCACCCACGGCGGGCAGCGTGAGAGCGGCCGCCCACTGGGCAGCCGACGCCGAGTGCTCGATACCAACGGGAAGAGAACCCTCATAGCCTCTCGACACCATTGCGAGATAAACGCGCTCGCCCCGCTCATACGACCGGATGAACAAAGTCCCCGCAGCGGCGGCAAGGGCTCGCCCCTCCCAGAACCAGCGCGGGTCGAACGCCCGTGACTCGCGTGCAATCTTCATGCGGCGCATCTCGCCCGTGATCACGTCTGCATAGCGGACCATGAACCCCGTTATGGCCGTGATGATCGGGGGCATGCGCAGATGCTCGAGCCCGTGAAGCAGCTCGGCGATCGGCGTTGTCGCCGCCAGGATGATCGAGATACTGAACCCCAAGGTGGCCTTGACGCAGATATTCCAGAACGCCCACAGTCCCTCGGCCGAAAGCCCCAGCCCGAGGACATCGATGTCGGGGCCCCGCCCCACCAGCGGAAGAGACAGCGCGAACAACAGAAAAGGCGCCTCAAATACGAGTCTCTTGCCGACATGCGACGGTGGGACCATGGACAACCCGGCCACACCCAGGACCATGCAGGCGTAGACACCGTAAGCCCAGAAGGCCTCGCGCGGAGTCGAGACGATCGCAAGGATGAAGCAAAAGCCGGCGAGGATTTTGCACTGCGGAGCAAGTCGATGGACCCGACTGTCGCGATGGAGATACAGCCCGTGGGCGTGGCCGCCGCTCAGGATTTAGCTCTGAAGATGACTGTTCGACGCACGGGATCGTCGCGCGCGAAGTGCCTTCGACAGCAGCAGGCCGGCCCCGAACGTCACCGACACGCCGATGAGGCCCGACAAAGCCTTGCTCACCTTGTCGTCCTCGACGCCCCTGACCGCGTAGCCGGCCACGGGACTGTCGGTCAGGGCATGGTCTTTGGCTTGATCGATGAAACCGTGATCCTCGGCCACTTTGTTGAGCCCGTCTGGGCTGCTGCTCGCAAAGGGGCCCAAGCCGGCCGCGAGGCCGAGCGCCACGAGCACGCCGCACACGACGAACAGCCCCCGGCTAGCGCGCACCGCCCACCGCCCCCTCTGCGGGGTGGGCGCCCCGCCGGGCGAACCGCGGGAGCAGGTCTGCGGCTCCATAAACGAGATCGGGGCGGACGCTCAAGACGGTCCCGACGGCGCCGGCGGTGATGACGCCCTCTCCGATACCGATCATCGTGTGCACTCCGATCATCGCCCAGGACACGGTGGCAACGGAAGCGCCCCCGGCGCCCCCGAGGGCATACTCCATCGAAAAGCCGACGGACGCGAGGATCACCGACAGCCCTGCTGCAATGCCCGCAGCAAGCGTCAACGAACCGGCCGATCGCGCCATGACCCGACGCAGACCCAGGAAAAGGGCGTACCCTCCCAGAGCGCCGAAGAACGACATGTTGACGATGTTCAACCCGAGCGCCGTCAAGCCTCCGTCCGCGAACAATGCCTGCACCAGCAGAACCACCGCGACGCACAGGGCACCCGCCCAAGGCCCCACGAGGACGGCCGCAAGAACCCCGCCGATTAGATGCCCGCAGGTGCCGGCTGCGACCGGAAAGTTGAGCATCTGCGCCGCGAACACGAACGCGGCCACGAGCCCGGCCAAAGGGACCTGCCTGTCTTCGAGGTAAGCAGACGTCTTTCTCACGGCGACCCCGAGACCTGTGGCGGCCGCCGCGGCCGCTCCGAGCGAGGTGCCGGCGTTGATGAACCCATCGGGTATGTGCACTCAACCTCCCGCCCTTGCGTGGATGGTTCTAGTTGCAGTCTAGGCTAGTTGCCATTAATTGCAACTGGGCTCCTGCCAGCCTGGGCGTTGACAATCGCGCGTAACGGACGATCGAGGACCGATCTGGTCGTGGAACGCGCGCTAGGGACGATCGAGGACACGGTCCTCGATCCCGTAACGTGCCGGAGACGGCTTCGGTGGCAGAATCGACCGGGACATGATCACAGAGCGAGTGAAGCAGACGCAGAGTGGCGGGCGAGCGCTCGTGCTCCTAGGATGGGTGACGCTGGCCGTCAGCGTTCTTGCCACCGCTGCGGGTACCGCCTACTCCCTGTGGTTGGGGGAGGGCGCCGATCTCCTTCTGGTCGCAATGCTCTCATTTCCGATTGTGGGCGCACTGGTGGTGTCCCGCGAACCCGTCAACACTGTTGGCTGGATCCTGCTAGGAGTGGGGCTGGCGTGGTCGCTGCCAGGTCTGCTCGGGATCTACGCCGATTACGGTCTGTCGCATCCCGGGACATTGCCGCGCCCCGACGTAGCGCTGGCTCTCAACGAGCCCACCTGGGTCCCCCCCATCGGCCTGATGGGAAC
>JALZIO010000017.1 GCA_030860245.1 Actinomycetota bacterium
CCTTAAGGCGACAGTTGCAGGTGTCGAAGAGGAGACGTTTCAGACGGTGGCCCCGGCCCAGGGCTATCGCTGGAATCCGCCTGATCCCTATACCGGCCTGGATACGGCACCCTCGCAGATCCTCGAACTAACGGTCACGGCGAGGTGGAGCTACGGAGGCGAGGCAAGGGACTTCGGGATAAACGCGCTTGTTGGGGAACGTGAGTTCGGGGATGTCACTGTGCGAGCTGTTGCGAAGGTGGACCACGCGGTCGAAGTGCAGACCGGCTACACGGACGCGGCCGGGGACAAGAGCGAGCTGACCGTCACCGGCGGCATCGCCGAGAGCCGGGTCGAGACCAAAACCGCGTCTACAGCCGATCAAACCGTTCGAGCGGGGGAGCTCGAGCTACTCACTGTTCCCACCGACCCGACCGTCTCGGCAACCGATTTGGGAAACTCGCCCGTCAAGGGGGCCGAGACCTTCCTCCATGCCCCACCGGACAACCTCAATCCCGCCGCAGACTCCGATGCGGGTGGGGATCTGGTGCATCCGAGCCTCGGGGGTGTGGCGGGGATCGAATCGACCTCTACGACCAATTTGAAATCCTCTGTCTCCCAGGAGCTTCCCACCGCGACCGGAAGCTTCGCCTACCCGGCGCCGGCCGCACCGACGGGGGCCGAGCGGCTGTTGTGGGCCACCGGCCAGCTCGGTCCACTCAACGGGGTCCAGCTCCGGCTGGATGGCAGTCAGGGGCTAACGAGCTTCAGGGCCCGGGGTGGTGCGACCCCTACGCTGAACGGCGGGACGTCCGCAACGACAACTCCCGTTGGTAGCGGCCGCAAGGTGGAAACGGTCGCCTCCGCTGCCTTCGGGAGACTCCGCCTTCTTCCGACCAGCTTCATAGACAGCCCAGTCACCGACGCCCTCGGAGCAACAGTGAACGAGAAGGCAGTGATAGTGATTGACGATTTCCAGGCTTCGATGACCTGCAGGTCCACGGCGTCGACGTCGGGAACGGCCGTGGCCACCGTCCAGTGGTCGGCGAAGCTCCGCTACTGGAGGGATTCCAACGGGCTGGACGGCTTGTCGGCGGGGGGATATTCATCTCCCATTGCTCTCTCGAGCACTAACACCACCGATCCCCTCGGCGGTCTCGGGACAGCGAACAACCCCCTCGTCTTCGACGGGCTCCTGCCGGTCGATGATGTGTATCTATTCGAGGATCTCGGGCGTGTCCCCGAGCGCCGCGGGTATCTGCGTACGTGGAGCAGCTCCTATGTGTCGTCCGGTCAGACGAGCAGCGTAGATACATCCGGCAGAGTCACGCAAGCGGCCATCAACGGCGCGATCCGAATTGGTACCGCCCCGACGGATCCAGGAAGGGAAGACTCCGTGTTGTCCGTCGACGTAGGCAAGCTGAGCTGCGCGTCGGAGGATCAGCGATGAGACATGATCTCGGAGATCGAGGGTTCACCTTGATCGAGACCCTTGTGGCCATCGGCTTGTTTGCAATTGTCTCGGTGTCGATCTATTCGGTGCTTTGGGCGGGCATCCGTGTCTCCGAAACCTCCGGGGATGTCGTTCGGATATCCGAAGAGGCTCGCCTCGGACTGAACCGGATGATTCGCGATACACGCGAGGGCCAGCTGTTTACCGATCTCGACCCCACGTCCTACAGCGTCCGCATCGATTTCGACGGCGATGGGGTCACCAATGAGAACCCCAACGAGAACGGCGACTACGAGAATTTGGAGTTCAAGTACCGTTCGTCCGACAGCACCATTCGCCTCAATAACGAGATTTTGGCCGCGGGAGTCGAGAAGATCGGCGCAACCCCGGTGTTTTCCTACACGAGCAATGACCTGCGCTACGACTGGGATGGGGACGGTGTGACGACTTCGACTGAGCTCGACGCTGCTCCCGCTCACGGGTTTCCTGCCATAACAGGTAGCAGCGCATTGCTCTACGACAATGTTGAATACGCGTTTCAGGTCCGAAGCGGTGACCGACTCACGCAGTTTCGCGCCCAGGCACAACTGAGAAACCGCAGATGAGGAGCGACCGATGAAGACCGCCCGCAATGAGCTCGGAGTCGCCATGGTTACTGTGCTCTTCGTTGGAGCAGCGCTGACGGTTGTGTCGTCCACCGCCGCGTTCGTTACGATCCGAGAGTTCCAGTCGGGGGCCGACGACCGGCGCGCCACCGAGGCGCTCGCTTTCGCCGAATCGGGCGTCGATCGGCTCATGTTGGAGTTGGCCCGGGGAACCTTCACCTGGAACGAGATGAATGAGGCTGGATGCGCGTTGGCGCCCATCGGTGTCCCCAAAGGCAATCTGGGGAGTCAAAAGTTCTACGATGTACACCTGACCGTGTTTCATCCCGAGCTCGCCGCCGCTCAGCGGCTTCCGGACCTGCAGACCTGGAAGAAGCCGGGTGACGCATGGAACTCCTCATGGAACGACAGCAATGAGTTGTGCACCGACACGACGCGCCCTGGCCCGGAACCGGGTGGCCCGCAGGTACCACAGTGGTTCGCGATCACATCGACGGGACAACATCCGACGGCGATTCGACAGGTACGCCAGGTGGTGAAGATCGGAGCGCGCGGATTGCCGATCGGGATGGAAGCGGATACCGTGGAGATCACGGGCGGAAACCCGTCCGCGCTCAACGTCTCTCTGGTGACTCCCGGGGACGTCACATCTGACCGCAACAAGATGCTTTTCTCCGGGACCGACCCCTACTACAAGCTGCACCACTTCTGGGACTCGCTCAGCTCGACTGTAGCGGCTCCTGCTGCGGTTCACGCCCTCGGAACGATTAGATGCAGCTCGCACCCAAACACCACAGAATGTACAGGTGGCGTCGAGCACAGCCCCTCACGGAAGTTGAACTGCGGGGCCAACGGCACCAACGGTCAATCTCAGTGGGATCAGAGCGGGGGAGGAGGCACCATCACTACGACGACGCCGTGCGCCCCCGGTCAGCCCGCCCCTCCGCCTTCCTCTTTCTTCTCGCCTGACGACTACAAGAGGGCCGCCCCTACTCCGGAACTCAGCGACCAGGACTACGCCAACCTCAAGGCGGCGGCCAAAGCGTACGGAATCTACTGTCCCCTCAACAACGGGGGGTCGGCCACCTGTACGAAGCCGACCGGGACCTTCTCGGTGAACAGTAATACTGTAATCCAGGACTCGGATGTGGCCGGGCTCCGGAATAACTTTGTCGCCTACTTCGACTTCCCTGCGACCGGCGACCCCCTCGGCCGGTTCGTGAGATGGAGCGCCGCGGTGGGTCCTTGTCACGACAGCGCGCCTCTCAGCAAGTCGGTCGTGATCGTCGTGCGCTACGGCGGTCTTGAACTCGGCGGGAACGGGGAGGTTGTCGGCGCCTTTCTCGCCGAACAGGGAGAGATTTCGCTGCGAGGCTCGGGTGCGGGCTTTCTCATACACGGGACTTTGATATCCAAGGCCCTTGACCTAGGAGGTAATGCTCGGGTCCAAATGAGCTCTTGCTGGGTCAAGAATCTTCCCGGGGGCTTCCTGCGCGTGACCCCAGAGAGCTTTAGCGAGGTCGACCGCTAGGAGCACCGCCCCCGGG
>JALZIO010000062.1 GCA_030860245.1 Actinomycetota bacterium
GCTAAGGTGGGAGCCGAGGCAGCCGATAGCAAAAACGTGTTACTTCCGCCAAGCTGCACAAAGGCCGCAAACATAGATTCGGACCTCGACGAGTCGAAAGCTGTGGGTGCCGCTTGGGCTTGCCTCCTCTGGGTCGAGAGGAGTAGTTCGTGACCGCTGAAGTGACCCCCCCTGAAGCAACCTCCACTGTGCCCGAGGCAACCAAAAGTGCAGTCGTCGACAGCAGCCCGGAAGGCATGACGCTGGGATGGGACGAAGCGGCCGAAAGCCTGTTCGGCTACTCGTTCGAAGAGGTAGTCGGAAGACCCCTGTCTGCGTTCTTCGTGCAAGAGCAGAACGAGATGGTCCTTCACCTGATGGACAGGGCCAGGCGGAACGAAACCTTGCCCGATCATCCGGCTATGGGCCTCCGGCGGGATGGAACCGAGATCGAGGTGTCCTTGACCCTCGCACCGGCCAAAGACTCCAGCGGGAAAGTGACGGGGTTCTCCACCATCATCCGGCATCACTCAAGAAACGGTCATCCCGAAGTTGAGGACAGGTCCACGGCCAGCTTATTGCGGCGAATAAAGGAGCTTGAACAGGCCAGCGTAGAGGTGGACCTTCTCAACGAGATGGGAGATTTCCTCCAAAGCTGCTCGAAATCAGAAGAAGCGTACGCCGTGATAACCGAGATGGGCGCTCGCCTTTTTCCAGAGGACTCCGGCGCCCTTTTCGTATTGAACGACCCCAAGAATCTGGTCGAGCGGGTTGCATACTGGGGCGAGCGCCCAGTAGAGGATGTGTTCTCCCCCGACGGCTGTTGGGCTCTGCGGCGAGGCAAGACCCATACCATGGTTGACAGCACCTCGATGCTGCTATGCAAGCATATCGGAGAGCTCGAGGGCGAGTGCATTTGCATCCCTTTGATCGCGCACGGAAAAAAGTTGGGCGTGATGCAACTACGCACTACAGAATCAGACGCTGAGGGAAAGATTGGGGTTCAGGCCACCTTGGAGCACGGTCGCCAGCTCGCCTCGAGTTTTGCCGAACGCATCGCCGTATCTTTGTCCAACCTTCAGCTCAGAGAAAGCCTGCGAGCGACATCCATTCGAGATCCCCTAACCGGTTTGTACAATCGTCGTTACCTCGAGGAGACGCTAGAGCGCGAGCTTCACCGAGCAGCGAGGTCCGGCGGCTCCGTCGGGGTCATCATGTGTGATATCGATGGGTTCAAAGAGTTGAACGATGCATTCGGACACCCGGTCGGCGATGAAGTCCTCAAGGAATTGGGACGGTTCCTCCAATCGAGCATACGTGATGAAGACTTGGCGTGTCGTTATGGCGGAGATGAGTTTGCGCTGATCTTGCCCGATGCGTCATTTGCCATCACCCTCGAACGGTCTCAGCGTCTCCGTGAAGCAGTCAAGAAGATGGATCTCAGCAGGGGCACCCAGCAGACTCGGTCCATTAGCCTGTCCTTTGGTACTGCGGCTTTTCCGCGGGACGGCCTTGCCCCCGCCAAACTGATCGGGGCGGCCGACTCGGCCCTTTATCGAGCGAAGACTTTAGGGAAGGATCAGGTCGTGGGTTCCAAGGCCTTGAATCGACTCGAGGGTTCTCGGCCCCCCCAGGGCCCTTCGGCGAGCGGAACCGAGCTTGACCTTCGAGTAGCAGTGGACAAGGACGAGCTGAGACTTCACTTTCAGCCTATTGTCGACCTCCGGGATGCGAGCGTCGTTGCAATGGAGGCGTTGGTGCGTTGGGAACATCCGCAGCGTGGTCTCATAGATCCACAGGAGTTCATCCCTTTCGCCGAGTTGGACGGAACCATACGCGAGATAGACAAGTGGGTGCTCAGAGAAGCATGCCGACAAACGGCAGAGTGGAGGGCAAACCTGTCCTTAGCGGCGGCTTTGAAGGTGAGCGTGAACGTGGTTGCAAGCGAGCTTGGAGATCCTCGCTTCCTGGAACATATTGTTGGCTCGTTAGAGGAAACCGGCCTGGACCCTCACGCTCTATTGCTTGAAATCAATGAGGGTGACTTGATGGGTGACGCGGAGGCAAGCCTGGCTCAATTGCATAACCTCAAGAACCTTGGGGTTGAGCTCGCCGTCGACAACTTCGGCACCGGGTACTCCTCGCTCGATTACCTGGGACGCTTCCCCATCGACTATCTCAAGATCGATCACACTTCGACCCAGAGGATGTCGGCAGAGCAGCCGGCGCCTCCTGTGGTGGAGGCAATGGTAAAGATGGGAGAGGCCCTCGATTTAAGAATCGTGCCTGTGGGTGTCGAGCGGGCCGAGCAGAGCGATGCCGCACAGCAAATGGGATGCGAGCTGGGTCAGGGTTTCTACTTTCACAAGCCGCAACCTTCTGAGCAGATGTCATCGCTGTTGGTCTAATCGCGGCTGACGGGCCTGACGGTTAGCCGACAGTGGGTAGTCGACGCGAATCTGGTGGCTCGATAGCTATTCTTCTGGGTTGGCCGGCTCGAAATGAATGAGCACCGGCCCGACTTCCGGGTAGTTCTCACGCAGGCTTCTTTCGATGACCCTGGAAGCTTCATGTATCCGGTCCAGAGGCAGGTCTGCTTCGCCGGTGACGTGTGCAACAACAGATAGGTGACCGTGCACTGAGGTTACAAGGACGTCATGGCAGCCCAATACGGCGGACTGCTCTAGCACCAGATCGCGCAACATGTGAACGACATCCTGTCTCGCTCGCGTAACATCTCTGCCTGGTTGGCTGGGTTGCAGTGGCTCAATGTGGGTATCGACGCGAACGCCGGGGCCAAGCTCTTCGAGTACTGCGGTTTCTACGCGATCTGACAGCCGGTGCGCGTCCTGAAGCAGTGTCCCCGGTCCAGCCTTCGCGTGCAAGGTCACATGCAGCCTCTTGGTCAATCCGTTTATGGATTCGTGAATCAGAACATTGTGAACCTCTTGGATGCCCTCAACCCTGCTGGCTGCTCCCGAGACGCGTTCCATCAAGTCGCTCCCGTCTCGACCCGGCTCGACATGTACGACGACATCTGATCCGGGCGCCACGCGTGAGATCTCCCTCTCGACGCCCTCTGCGACGTCATGGGCGCGCTCCAATGACGCTGTTCGAGAAGTAGCTACGGTCACGTCCACAAACAACTCCTTGTCGTTGCCGCGGGTGCGTACTCGTCGCGTCTCCGTGACGCCGGGGACGCGGCCGGCGGCCTCTGTGATCATCTCCGCTCGAGCAGTGGGGGCTCGATCCATGAGCACATCGATAGAGCGCTTTACCACCCGGAAGGATGCTGCCGCTACCCCCGCTGAGACCACGAGGCTTCCGAGGGCGTCCGCTTCGGTCAAGCCGGCTCTGACGAGACCTAGAGCGAGCAGCGCCACGATTGCGGTGGCTACGTCCCCCGTCATGTTGAGAGCTCCGGCCCGCAGAGCTTCCGAGTTCTCTTCGCTCGCGGCCGAGGCGAGTAGTCGAGCGCGGAAGAAGTCGATGACGAGTGAGGCTCCCAACAGGGCAATGGCGTACCAGGGTGCGTTTGTCTCCGTGGGTGCAGAGATGAGCCGCTCGACGGCCTCTTTCGCCACGGCGCCCAGAACCAAGGCGAGAAAGATGGTCTGGAGCAGGGCGGCCAGATTCTCGGCCTTTCGATGGCCGTAGTGGTGGCTCTCATCCGCCGGCTTTGCGGCAACGCGCAAGCTCACGAAGAGGAGTATGAGAATCACGACATCGAGTATCGAATCGAGCGCCTGCGACAAGACCACGAGACTCGAGGTGAGAGCCCAAACCACGAGCTTGCTGACGGCGAGGAGGGCCGAGACAATCAAGGCCCATAGAACCGCCTGCTCGCCCCTGCGTGTTTTGAAGATCTGCATGGTTTCTATTCTGCCGGATACGAGTCGACGAGCAGTTCTCTATACGGTAGCGCACAAGCGGAAAGTTGTCCTTGCTGCTGCTGGAGGGCGGCGGAGCACCTACGCTGGGTCGCGGAAAACAGGGCTTTTGTTCTTCGTCTGGCTGTCGATAGAGCAGGTATGGCCCATTTCACCCCGCTTCTTCACCATCCGCGAGAACGCGCAGCGCGGCTGGAGGACGACCTGATGGTCCTCGGCCAGCGCGCTGGTCTGTCGATACTGCGTGAGAACTCCCCCAGCTTCTGTTACCGAGAAGCGGCCATCCGAGGCCGCTATGCGATCAAACTGATGAAGGGGCACCTATCGCGGCGCCCTTCTCCGCGCTCAGCCACTCGATCTCCTCCGGGCCACTAGGCGCCAACGCTCCGGGGCAGTCTCGTTCCATCGATGGCAGTGGTGATCTTCGCAGTTGTGCGCGTGCCCTAATCCGGCCGCACCCTTGCTAATGGTGGAGTTTTCGGATAATTGCTGGGGCAACTCCCATCCAGATGACGACGAGGGTCCACACTCGCCCTTCGATCAGGTTGTAATTCTGAAACAACTCTGACCACATCTTGCCGTCCACATAGTGTCCGAAGCCGAACTCGAACAGGATGGTGAGCACCAGCCAGGCACCACCGATTCTGAAGGCGATCTGCCGTGTCGGGATCGGCCAACGTCGATCGAGCATCGAGACTCCTCGACCGTCGTTTCCTTTGCATCCTTAGCCTGAGCAACAAACCACGACAGGTCGCGTTCGGTGATGATTCCCATGAACCGTCTGTCTGAATCGAGGACGCCCAGTCCCGCGATGCTGCAGTCGGCCATGAGACGGGCCGCTTCTTGCACCTTTGCACTCGATCGGATCGATATCAGCGGATGAGTCTGCACCTGGCCCGTCACGACGCTCTCTCCCTTGGGTTGGTCAGTACACACAGGGAGATGCGCTCATCCGTGGGCGACAACCAGGGCCAGGTGGCCCCAGATCACTGAGCCGTTTGGTAACCGCGAGGCCTGGTGCCCTCTACCGTGCCGTCGCATTCCGGACGGTGGAGGGTCGAGTCGTTTGGGTCCTGGTGGCTGCGCAGGACTCAGAATCCAATGGCGAATTCAATCGCAAGCATCACCAGAGTCGAGCCGATCAGGGCGATCAGTGCGATCCGCCGGGAACCGGCCACCATCGATTCCGGCAGCAGTTGCGTGGCTACCATCCATGTCATCGCGCCACCGGCGAAGCCCAAACCGGCGGGCAGCAACGGTTCAAAGGTTCGAACCGCGATATAGGCGGGCACCGCCATCAACGGCTGCGGCAAGCTCGAGAAGATGCTCCACCCTGCGGCGGTGCGGGCGCTCACCCCGAAAGGGACCAGAGCCAGGCTGACGGCGACCCCCTCAGGGATGTTGTGGATAGCAATCGCCACAGCGATGATGATGCCGAGCGATTCCTCCCCAGCGAAGCTGACGCCGACCGCCGCGCCTTCGGTGAAGGAATGCACGGTCATGACGCCGATCACCATCAGGGCGGTGAGTCCCCTCGCTCCCCTGAGATTACCGACGTGGGCGTGGGGGGTCTGGTGCAGCAGCAGCCTCGTCCCCACTATGAACACGACGCCGGCAAACGCTCCTGCGAGCGTGCCGACGACGTTGCGAGAGGATCCTTCGTAGAACAATCCCGCGCTGGCACCGAGCATGCAGCCTGCCGCCAGGGCGCTCGAGATGACCACCGAACGCTTCTCGTCGACGCGCATCGCCATGACCGGGAGGACCCCAAGACCGGTGGCGAGTGCGGTAGCAAGCGCGACCGCAAAGACCACCAGAACAGTCATGTCGATGCGGGTTGCCGGGCCATGATCCATCATCTAACTCGGCTGTGCGAACCGCGATCAAGTGGTTATCACCCGGCCAATAGCCCCTTCGGCACCGGGCACGCACTTCTCGTGGCGGAATCTTGACTCGGGGCTAAGGAGGTGAACCAGAATGACCTGTTCATTGGGTTTTCGGAAAGAGATATTGTCGCCGGCCGTCGGGAAGGCGGGATTTGAACCCGCGACCTCTGCGTCCCGAACGCAGCGCGCTGCCAAACTGCGCCACTTCCCGTGCCCGGATACTAACGGGCCCGCCCGGCCCTGTCTCCCCCGGGACCGGCCCCCTCCAGTCGCAGAAGGGTCGCCTCCGGTCGGCAGTTGAATCGGATCGGCGTGTAGCGACCCTGGCCGAGTCCCGGACTCACGTGCAGCCAACCCTCTCCCACCCGGTGGAGCCCACCTGCCAGCGCAGTGGGAAGTTTGCAGTTGGTCACGAGAGCCCCGTAGAAGGGGACCCGTACCTGGCCCCCATGGGTGTGCCCGCCGACGACGAGGTCGAAGCCTGCCAGCAGATACTCGGAGACGACATCGGGAGCATGCACCAGGCCGATCGCAAGGAAATCCTCGGCCGATCGGCTTATGTGGTCGGTCTTGTGGAGTTTGAGATAGGGATCGTCGACTCCTGCGAGGCGGATCGTTCCGAAAGGGGTGTTCAGTGCCTCGCTTCTGTTCGTTAGTGGAATCCATCCCTGTGTTTGCAAGCCTTGTTCGAGTCGGTCAGTGTCTGCGCCCGGAGCCTTGGTTGGAACGTGATCTCCGGTGAAGTACTTCTTGAAGGAGCGGACCTGAAACC
>JALZIO010000063.1 GCA_030860245.1 Actinomycetota bacterium
GGCGGACCCTGCGGGGTCGGAGAACCTGTGCATGCGTGTGATCTCTTCATGCTGAGAACCGGGAGGTCTCACGGTCACACACTGGACCTCCCCCGGTTCCGTGGACACGGTTCCTTTGGGTTAAGTAGACGTTACTGGTTGGGGCGGTCGTTGTCGTTGGTGTTGACAACCTGAAGGGTTGTCAACACGTTTTCGGTTTTTTCGCGCGCGCCCGCGCCCGCGCGCGACCCGGACGCGACGAGAGCGAGCTGCCTTTCGCGCTCGGCGAGCGGGGTCGTCTCGAAGGTCACGGGCGAGAGCATGCCAAGCGTCGAGTGGCGGCGCCGGCGGTTATAGAACGCCTCGATGTAGTCAAAGACCGCGGTCCGCGCCGCAGCCTTCGTCGGCCACGACTGGCGGTAGATGAGGTCCTTCTTCAGGCTGGCGTGGAAGCTCTCGAGAACGGCATTGTCAAAGCAGTCTCCCCTGGAGCCCATCGAGACCTCGATCCCCACGCTGCCACAGCGCCGCGTGAACAGGAGCGACGTGTACTGGCAGCCCTGGTCGGAGTGATGGACCACCCCCGCGCCGGGTCGCCGCCGCGCGACAGCCATCTGCAGCGCGTCGACGACCAGCTCGGCGCGGAGGTGATCGGCCATCGCCCAGCCGACGATCCGACGGCTGTAGCAGTCCATCACCGACGCCAGGTACAGCCACCCCTCCCACGTCCGGATGTAGGTGTAGGGGTCGGACCGAGGCGCGCCACCGCTCTTTCGAGTCGGCGCGTTTCCTCGGTCCGCCCTCCGAACCGGACTTGCACGTCTCCGCGCATCCGGCTCTCCGCGGGTTCATGCCGTTGGTGGGGGTGATCCTGGCTCAATTGCTCGTCCAGGGGGTGGCGATCCGGGTGCCCCGGTAGCGGTAGCGGGTGATCGCGACCGTTCGTGGCCGGAACATCTCGGTCTTGCCGTCGCGGATCTCCCATCCGGGGAGGTAGCGGCGGCTCAGCGTTCCCCAGTTCAGTCCGTGGTGTCGTTTGCGCAGCCAGCCAACGACTCTCCACCACGCGAAGTGGTCGAGGTAGCTAAACGTGCGCGAGGACACCCCGTGGCTGAAGTAACTGCACCAGCCGCGCAGGATGCGGTTGAGCTGGCGCAGCAACTCGGCGAGCGTTCGATGTCTCCTGCGGCGAGTGGTCTTGCGCACCTTGTCCATCACCGAGGCCAGCGCCTTCTTGGATGGGTAGGTGTAGACCGCTCGCTTGCCGGTTCGCCCTCGCCAGGAGCGCCGCTGGATGCGGAATCCCAGGAAGTCAAACCCCTCGTCGATGTGGCAGACCCTCGTCTTCTCTTCCGATAGGCGCAGGCCGATCGGAGCGAGCACCGCGGCCACCTCGTCCCAGAGCGCTTCGGCGTCTGTGCGGGTGCCGCCGACCATGACCACGAAATCGTCCGCGTAGCGGACGAGGCGGTAGGCCGGCACACCAGCACGGCGGCGCTTGGCGCGCGTCCAGTCCGGTCCGAGCTCTTCCCACTTGCGCGTGAAGTGCTCGTCTAGGACCGACAGGGCGATATTGGCCAGGCACGGCGAGAGAAGCCCGCCTTGTGGAGTGCCGGTGATCGTGTCCCTGTTCAGTCCGGCTTCGGTGAGGATGCCGGCCCCCAGGAACGCCTTGACCAGGCCCAGGATGCGCTTGTCTGCGACTCGACGCCGCACCCGCTCAACCAGAGCGCAGTGCGAAATCTCATCGAAGCACGCCGTGATGTCTGCCTCGAAAACCCACTCGTAGTTGCGAGTCGGCGTACCGAGGTAGTGGATCTCGGCGATCGCGTCCTGAGCACGGCGCTTCGGACGGAAACCGTAGCTGCACGGCTTGAAATCCGCCTCGAAGATAGGCTCGATCACCAGCTTTAACAAGGACTGCGCGACGCGGTCTGCGGCGGTCGGGATCCCCAGCCGACGGACCTTGCCGCCCGCTTTGGGAATCGTCTTCTCCCGCACCCGCGTGGGGGCGAACCGGCGGGCCTTGAGATCCTCTCTGAGCCCGACTAGGAAGTCCCCCTCGGCCGTGATGGATCGCGGAGCGATGCCATCGACACCGGCCGAGCGTGCGCCCTTGTTGGTCTTGACCCTGTTCCACGCCACGACCAGGAACGCCGGGTCATAGACGAGGTTGTAGAGGTCATCGAACTGGCGGCCAGGATCACTGGTCGCCCATTGGTGCAGCTTGCTCTGCATCGCGTGTACCCGCCGCTCGGCCTCTTCGAGGTCGGGCCACGGTGCGCCGATATTCACCGGCGACCTCCACGCTGCGCGTTGCTTCTGCGAACCCGCTGGACCCCTTCGCCATGTAGTCGGCTTTCCCGACCTCGGACTACTACGGGTCCTCCGCCCCGTCCCGGCGGCATCAGCCGGCAACGGGCGTTCCCGCCGACCAGACCGAAGACCGGTCGGTGAGGGACCACCAGGATGGTTCCCACGTTCACCTCAGAACCGCTTGACGGGTTAGGCGCCCAGCTATGCCCCTGCAGCATCGCCACGGCTACGCCGCAGACCTTCACCGTGGCCTCCCGACCAACGACATCAACCAGCCCAGGAGTTCTCCGCACCGGAGTGCGGATGCGCGCTGCGACCCAGCCCAGATCTGCCAGATTGGAGCTGGTGGTCTGCTCTTGAGGGGCGTTTCAGACGCTGGTTTCTCACGTACACCTTCCCGTCTTGCTTGCCGGACCCAGACCGTCTGGCAGTACCAGTCCGTCCCGTCGTTGTCGGGGCTGCTATCCACCCTTCCCGGTGTCCCCCGGGTCAGGCTGCCCCCAGCTTCACGCGGCCCGCTGCGACGAGCCGCCGGCGGTGTCCTTTCATCACCGCCCGGTTCAGAGCGCCTCGTGGCGCTCGATATCCGCGCACCACAGCCG
>JALZIO010000126.1 GCA_030860245.1 Actinomycetota bacterium
TCGAGTTGCAGGCGGTGACAGCTTAGATGGCGAAAAAGGCGCTGGTCATGAAGGCGCAGAGGCAGCCGAAGTACAAAGTGCAGGCTTACACGAGATGCAAGCGGTGTGGCCGGTCGCGCGCGGTCTACAAGAGGTTCGGTTTGTGCCGCCTCTGCTTCCGCAGCATGGTCCACAACGGGGAAGTACCCGGAATCACGAAGGCGAGCTGGTGATCCGATGACGATGACAGATCCCATCGCCGACATGCTGGCAAGGGTTCGCAATGCTTCATCTGCGATGCACGATGACGTGATCATCCCTGCTTCGAAGCTCAAGGAGAATATCGCCCGCATCTTGCTGGATGAGGGTTTTGTCTCCGGAGTCGAGACGGTGACCGAGAACGGACACCCGAACATCAAGATCAGATTGAAGTATTCTGAGGACCGAGACCGAGCGATCGCAGGTATACGCCGCGTTTCGACGCCCGGTCGTCGGGTCTACAAGGGATCGCGAGAGCTCCCGCGGGTTCTCGGTGGCCTGGGCGTAGCGATCATTTCGACATCCCAGGGCATCATGACCGACAGACAGGCTCGAAAGGCGAGGGTCGGCGGTGAAGTACTCGCCTACATCTGGTAACTAAGGAAGAGGGAAACGATCTGTGTCACGAGTTGGACTAGCACCCATAACGGTTCCCGATGACGTCAGCGTCAGTGTCACCACGAACGCCGTTCATATCAACGGTCCCCGCGGCGAGTTGCATCGTGCAATTCCGGCGGGAATCGCACTCGAGCACTCTGACGGCACGATCAACGTGCGGCGACAAAGCGAGGAACGTGAGGTGAGGGCCCTGCACGGTTTGATCAGGAGCCTGGTCGCCAACATGGTCGAAGGCGTAACGCGCGGATTCGAGAAGCGCCTCGAGATCCACGGCGTCGGTTACCGAGCCCAGAAGCAGGGCAGCGACCTCGAGCTCGCGGTGGGCTACTCGCATATGGTCAGAAAGCCCGCCCCCGATGGAGTGGAGTTCGAAGTCCCCACCCCCACCCGAATAACCGTGCGCGGAATAGATAAAGAACTGGTCGGTCAGGTGGCTGCCGAGGTTCGATCCATCCGGGCTCCCGAACCGTACAAGGCCAAAGGAATCCGCTACGAAGGCGAATACATCCGCCGTAAGGCCGGCAAAGCCGCCAAGGCGGGCGGCTAGACGTGAAGACGGAGCTAAGAGCGAAGGCACGCTCCGCCAGACACCGGCGTGTTCGAAAGAAGGTAGCCGGCACCCCGGAGCGACCCCGGCTCGCGGTGTATCGCTCGAACAGGCACATCTACGCGCAGGTGATCGATGACGTGGCAGCCAGGACGCTCGCAGCTGCGTCGACTCTCGACGCCGCCTCCGGTGATCCGAAGAAGAAAGCAAAAGAGGTAGGGCGGGCCGTGGCGGAGGCGGCGAGGAGCGCCGGAATCGCCAAGGTGACTTTCGATCGCGGTGGCTTCAAGTATCACGGTCAGGTACGGGCGGTCGCCGAGGGAGCGCGGGAAGGTGGTCTGGAACTGTGACCACAAAGCACGATGACACCTACAGAAGGAGCAGCTGATGGGACGAGCTGGTCGTGGCCGTTCGTCTCGTGACGACGACCGCATGCAGTACGAGGAGCGGGTCGTATCGATCAACCGGGTTTCCAAGGTTGTAAAGGGTGGCCGTAGGTTCTCGTTTACGGCCCTGGTGGTCGTCGGTGACGGCGCCGGTCAGGTCGGCGTTGGTTACGGGAAAGCGCGTGAGGTCCCGGCCGCGATCCAGAAGGGCGTGGAGGAGGCGAAGAGCAACTTTTTCCGGGTGCCGATGGTCGGTCAGACAATCGTCCACGAGATCACGGGGGAGGACTCCGGAGGTGTGGTGCTGCTCAAGCCGGCATCACCGGGGACGGGCGTCATCGCAGGCGGCCCGGTGCGTGCGGTGGTCGAGTGCGCCGGGATCCGTGACATCCTGTCGAAATCGCTGGGGTCGGACAATGCCATCAACATCGTGCACGCCACGATGAAGGGGCTCAAGAGCCTGACCACCGCCGAGCAGGTCGCCCGCAAACGCGGGAAGAGGCCCGAAGAGGTGGCGCCGCCCTATCTGCTCAAAACCGCCTCTCCTTCGGGGGGGTGAACCCCTAAAACGGAGGGTTTGATACACATGGTTCGAGGAACAACGTTCACGTATTGGAGCTGTACGACATGAAGCCTCATGAGCTAAAGCCACCTCCCGGGTCTCGCAAAGCGGCCAAGCGCGTCGGACGCGGGGAGGGATCGGGACACGGCAAGACGGCAGGCCGCGGAAGCAAGGGGACGAAAGCCCGTGGCTCCGTCCCAGCCGGCTTCGAGGGTGGTCAGATGCCGCTGTTGCGGCGGGTACCGAAGCTGAAGGGCTTCAGGCCTCCGAATAGGACCGTCTATGGCGCCGTGAACCTCGACGACCTCGACGCCCTGTCCGGCTCGGAGCTGGGCCCGGACGAGATCCGGGCCGCCGGCCTGCTCCACAAGCGCAATTCGCTGGTCAAAGTGCTCGGCAGGGGCGAGATCGCAAGCGCGAAGACAGTGCGGGCCCACGCATTCAGCTCCTCGGCGAGATCCAAAATCGAGTCTGCAGGTGGCTCGGTTGAGGTCATCTCGACGGCTCCTGCAGGGCCAAAGGCTGCTCGATGAACCTTCTGGGCGCGTTCGCCAGTGCCTTCAGGATTCCCGACCTGCGTAAGAAGATTCTCTTCACGCTTCTGATAATCGCTCTGTACCGCTTCGGCGCCCACGTCCCGACCCCCGGCATCAACGTACAGGCGGCTCAGGATTTTTCCCGCGGGGCGCAGGGCGGCGTGTTCCAGTTCATCAATCTGTTCTCCGGCGGCGCCTT
Source organism: Actinomycetota bacterium (assembly GCA_030860245.1). Lineage (GTDB taxonomy): Bacteria > Actinomycetota > CADDZG01 > CADDZG01 > WHSQ01 > JACDDL01. The sequence goes on from JALZIO010000126.1 coordinate 2,867, forward strand.
GACGCAGATGGCGATTTTCGCCCTGGGGATCATGCCCTACATCACGTCGTCGATCATCATGCAGCTTTTGACGGTGGTGATCCCGAAGCTCGAGGCGTGGTCGAAGGAGGGTGAGACCGGGACAAAGAAGATTACCCAGACAACGCGTTATCTGACGGTGGTTCTGGCGCTGCTTCAATCGACCGGGCTGGCCTTTTTGTTCCACAGTGGAGGATTGCAGACCGGGGCCACGACCGTGGATCTCATCCCCAATTTCACCGCACCCCGTGTCGCCCTTGTGGTCCTGTCCCTGACGGCAGGCACCGCTCTGATCATGTGGCTCGGCGAGCTCATAACGCAGAGGGGAATCGGCAACGGCATGTCGATTCTGATCTTTGCCTCGATCGTGTCGACGCTGCCGAGCGAGGGGCAGGCGATCCTGGCGCAGAAGGGCTGGGGCATCTTTCTCGTG
>JALZIO010000140.1 GCA_030860245.1 Actinomycetota bacterium
GGATGGCACCGGGACCGGGATCGGGGTCGGAACCGGTTCGGGGGGCGGCTCCGGGCAGTACTCCGTGGGGACCTGCTGCCTCAGCATCGTCCTGTACTCGCCCGGGCACCAGGAGGCTGCGAGCAGCTTTGACTCTGGGTCGATGCTCACCCGAACGAGGTCGCCCGCCGGACGCTTGAATCCCTCCCGGGGCACTCCTCGGAGAGCCTCCAGCATGAAGGCCCTCCAGATCGCGGCGGGATAGGTGCCGCCGAGAACCTGGGTTCCGTGGACCGAGAGCATGGGGATGCGTCCCTCGGGATAGCCAACCCACACGGCTGCGACCAGGTCCGGGGTGTATCCGACGAACCACGCGTCGGCGTAGTCGTTGGTGGTCCCCGTCTTCCCGGCCGCGGGTCGGCCGATGTAGGCCGCTCGCCCGGTGCCGCGCCCGATCACGTCCTGCAGGACCTTGGTCACCAGATAGGCGTTGCCCGGCGCCAGGACGCGCGCCGTCTCGTCCTGTTCGGGCTTGATGACCTCCCCATTGGACAGGCGGATGCTGCGGATCGTGGTGGGTTCGACGGCCGTGCCGTTGTTTGCCAACGTCGAGTATGCGGAGGCCATGTCGAGCACGCTTACCTCCGCCGCCCCGAGCGCGATCGAAGGATAGGGGGGGAGGTCGGCCTCGACTCCCATCAACTGTGCCTGGGTAGCGATCTGGCCGGCCCCCAGGTCGATCGCAAGCCTGGCGTATACGCCGTTCACCGAATGGACCATCGCCTCGTGAAGCGACATGGCCCCGTAAGAGCCGCCCTCCGCGTTCTGCACGTTCCACGACGACCCGTCCCGGAACGTGAACTGGGCCGGGGACGATTCAAAGGTGTCATCGAAGCTCCTGCCCGCTTCGAGCGCCGTCGCCGCCACGATCGGTTTGAACGATGACCCCGGCTGGCGTCCCGATCCGCCTCCCTCGACCCCGAGGGCAAGGTTGACCTGTGACTGGCTCCAATCGCGCCCACCGACCATCGCGACGATCTCGCCGTTGCCCGGCCGCATTGCGATCAGCGCAATTTCGGGGTCGCCGGGCTCGGTCAACACCGAGCCCGTTGCAGCCCGAGCGGCTCTCTGCAAATCGGGCTGGAGTGTCGATCTGATGCGCAGACCGCCTTTCCACAGCGCTCGTTCTCGCTCCAGTGGAGTGGCGCCGAGACGAGGATCCTCGAGCACCTCACGCTTCACGGCCTCGACGAAGTAGGGCTGTTGGGTGACCCAGGGTGACGGTTGTGCGGCCGCCCCAAGGGGCCGGCGCTGCGCCCGCAGCGATCTGTCCGTGCTGACGAAGCTGAGATCGGCCATCCTCCCCAGCACATAGTCGCGGCGTTCCCTTGCAAGCCGAGGATGGGCGCGAGGGTCGTAACTTGCCGGCGATTTGATCATCGCCGCAAGCAGGGCCGACTCGGTTAGAGAAAGCCGCTCGACGCCGTGTCCGAAGAAGGTCTCGGCGGCCGCCCTGATGCCGTAGGCCCCATCCCCGAAGTACACCGTATTCAGGTAGCGCTCGAGGATCTCGCGTTTCGAATAGCGGTGCTCCACCTCGACCGCCAGCCGCAACTCACGCGCCTTGCGTTCGAACGTCTGCCCGGGCTCCCGAAAGAATGTGTTCTTGACGTACTGCTGGGTGATGGTGCTTCCGCCCTGTGCTACATCGCCGGTTCTCCAGTTGACCAACGCAGCGCGCACGATCGAGCGGACGTCATACCCATCATGCAAAAAGAAACGGGCGTCCTCGGCAGCAAGGACTGCGTCGAGCATCGAACGCGGGATCGCATTGATCGAAGTCAACCCACGGTTCTCTTTGAACAGACGCGCCAGCCTGGAACCATTTGCAGAGGTGATCGTGGAGCGAAGCGCGAGGGGCTTTTGACCCTCGAGATCCACGGGGGGGAACGAACAAGCTCCGGCAACCAGTGCGGCGCCCGCCAGGACGGCGGTCGCCCGCCGGCGCGTCACTCCTCCTCGAACGCCCCGCGCAAACGCATAAGAGTCCGATTGAGCAGCCTCGAAACATGCATCTGGGAGATGCCGAGACGATCGGCGATCTCCGATTGCGTCAGGCCTCGATAAAACCTCAAGTAGAGAATCGTGCGCTCT
>JALZIO010000184.1 GCA_030860245.1 Actinomycetota bacterium
TTCCTGGCCGAGGAGGCTCTGGAGATGTTGCGCGCCCAAGAGGGCACCGACCCGCTGGCGGAGGTGTCGTTGGACGCAGGCGTGGACCCGGCCGAGCTTCTCACGATCCTCGGGACGGCGTCGCTGCTGGGCGGCAGGCGCCTCGTGATCGTGCGAGACGCCCATGGCCTCAAGAAGAACCAGGCGACGGCGCTCGCCTCCTATCTTGAATCGCCCTCGCCGTCCTCCGTACTGGCGTTGATCGCAACGGGCCGGACTCCCGTGGATTCGGTGGTCCGGAAGACCGGAGAGGTGATCGCCCTCGAAGCACCGCGGGGCAGGCGCCTGGTGGGATGGATCCGAGCGCGGGCACGGGAGCAGGGGCTGAAGGTTGACGACCGAGCGGCCTGGGGACTTCTGGACTCGGTGGGTGGGGGTCTGCGGGGATTGAGCTCGGCGCTTGCTCAGCTGTCGGCCGCCTTGGGTCCCGGCGCCCGGGTGGGCGCCGAGGAGGTGCAGCGGTTATTCCCGAGGCTCGCCGACCAGCGTATCTACGCCTTCACCGACGGGGTCGGGGACCGCCGGTTGGACGTCGCAATGGCCAATCTGCGTCGCCTGCTCGAGCAGGGTGAAGAGCCGCTGGTGCTGTTCGGCGCGCTCACCGGTCACCTTCGCCGGATGCTCCGGGCGCAGGAAGTCGCCGACCGCGGCACCCGCGCGGTAAGCGACGCCGTCGGGCTCCCGGGGTGGCGCGCCGAGCGCCTGGTCAAACAGGTACGAGGCTACCGCCGGGACGAGCTGGTCACCGCCATGGGGATACTCGCCGACACCGACGTCGAGCTCAAAGGTGGAGATCTTCCCCCCGGAGTGGCGCTCGAACGGGCGGTGATTCAGATCGTGGGCGCCTATGCCCCGGCCTGAAGATAGGTGGGGGGGCGTACCCCCGGCCGGATAAGCGGCTCAGGTGGAAGGGGGGAGGCGCTTGGCGAGGCGCGCCTTTCTGGTCGCCGCTCGATTCTTGTGGATGACCCCGGTGGAGGCGGCCTTGTCGAGCGCGCGTGACGCCTTGCGGTACTCCTCCTGAGCGACCCCTTGATCGCCTGCGTCCACCGCCTCCTCGAAGCGTTTTACCTGGGTCCTGAGCGAGGAGCGCGCCCCACGGTTGCGCAGCCGGCGCTTTTCGTTCTGGCGGTTTCTCTTGATCTGACTCTTGATGTTTGCCATCTGACCTGAAAGCTCTCCTCGTGGTGATCGGGATTGGGCCCTGCGGGCCTTCCCAAGATAACAAACCCTTCGCGGGCGCCCTCCAAAGGGACGTGTTGAGCGTCATCTGTGCCCATAGCAAGGCCATTACCTCGATGTTGTCCTTACGGACGTAAGCGTCTTGGTGGGTTATCTTTACAGGGCGAACGATCGAGGCGATTCCAAACGAACGACCTCGAACAGGCGGACTTCGACAGGCCGGGGGGCAAATCTATGAGGCGCGTCATCGTCGTATCAGTGGTCACCGGATTTCTGCTCGCATCCCTTCCCCCCGCCTTCGCAGCCCGGCCCAAGTGCTACGGCATGAGGGCCACGATCGTCGGTAACGCCGGAGACAACGTGATCAGGGGTACCCGGCGCGCCGATGTGATCGTGGGCCGCGCCGGAGACGACCGGATCCTGGGCCGCGATGGCCGGGACCGCATCTGCGGCGGCAGCGGGGACGACCAGATTGCGGGCGGTAACCGGCCCGACCGGGTGAACGGCGGCGGCGGTTCGGACACCCTGACCGGTGGCACCGGGGGCGACCTGATGTACGGGGGAACCGGTATAGACGGCATGACCGGGGGGAGCGGCAGCGATGCCCTGCGCGGGGGTACCGGCGGCGACACCCTTACCGGAAAGGACGGGAACGACCTGGCCCGGGGGGGAACCGGACCCGACACCATTACCGGCAACGACGGCAACGACCATCTCGTGGGTGAGGACGGCGACGACCAGATGATCTCGGGCGACGACGGCAACGACCTCCTGGAGGGCGGGGAAGGCCACGACCTCGAAATGAATGGCGGCGAGGGTAACGATCGGGCCTTCGGCGGCAACGGTAACGACCACGTGCGCGGCCAGGAAGGGGATGACCTCGAGTTGTCCGGCGGCGACGGGTACGACGCAGTCGAGGGCGGCGACGGCAACGATGGGCTCGTCTCGGGAGGTCCGGCCAACGACCGCCTCACCGGTGGGAGCGGTAACGATGTGTTGAACGGCGACGAGGGTGATGATCCCCAGATGGACGGCAACGACGGCGACGACACCCTCAGCGGCGGTGACGGGGACGACAGGGCGGCGGACGCCAACGGCACCGACACGGTGAGCCTGAGTGGAGGCCCCGGGTCCGACGTGATCAACGGGGGCACCGGGGATGACAGCGCAGACGGCGGCGACGGTGATGACATCATCGACGGGGCCGAGGACAACGACGAGCTATTCGGGTCGGCTGGTATCGACGCACTCACCGGCGGCGACGGCGACGACAGTCTCTCCGGCGGGAGCGACAACGACAACCTCGACGGTGGCGCCGGCACCAACACCAACGACGGCGGCGACGGCGAGGACACCTGCGTCAACCCCACGACCGCCGAAGGCGCGACGAACTGCGAGCCTCCACTGCCCCCGGCTCCCTGAACCCGAGGCGTGAATGGGCGAATCGCTCTTGAAACAACGAAGGTGATGCGCATCTAACCGCCCTTGCTAACCTCGCGGGATGGATCAGGTGCACCAACGGTCGTTCGCGGTCATAAGTCATGTCGATCATGGGAAGAGCACGCTGTCGGATCGGCTCTTGCAGATCACGGGCACCGTGTCCGACCGGGACATGCGCGAACAGTTCCTCGATCGCATGGACCTCGAGCGCGAGCGCGGCATAACGATCAAGGCTGCGGCCGTGCGAATGAGCTACACCGCGGCCGACGACACCAACTATCAGCTCAACCTGATCGATACCCCCGGCCACGTAGATTTCGGCTACGAGGTGTCGCGCTCACTGGCTGCTTGCGAGGGAGTCTTATTGCTGGTCGATGCCGCACAGGGCATCCAGGCGCAGACACTGACGAATCTCTACCTCGCAGTGGACGCCGGCCTCGAGGTCATTCCCGTGTTGAACAAGATCGACCTGCCGGCCGCGCAGCCTGAGAAGTATTCCGCGGAGATTGCCACCCTGATCGGGTGTGATGCAGCGGACATCTTCCAGATCTCCGCCAAGACCGGTCAGGGGGTGCCGCAACTCCTCGATGCGATCGTAGAACGCATACCTCCTCCCACAGGAGATTCGGAAGCACCCCTACGCGCTCTTGTGTTCGATTCCGTCTATGACGTCTACCGGGGGGTGGTGGCGTACGTAAGGGTTGTCGATGGGTCACTGAAAGTGCGTGCACCGATCAGCTTCATGATTGCGGGCCACGATGCAGAGGCCGATGAGATCGGGATCATGGCGCCGGACTCGACCCCGGTGGTGGAGCTCTTCACCGGTGAAGTCGGCTATCTCATCTCCGGCATAAAGGACGTCAGCCTGGTGAAGGTCGGCGACACTGTGACGCCGAGACCGACGCCTCCCGTCGAAGCGTTGCCCGGCTACCGCGAACCCAAGCCCATGGTCTTTGCGGGCATCTATCCGATCAACGGTGACGACTTCCCGCTGCTCCGGGATGCTCTGGACAAGCTCAAACTGAACGACGGAGCGCTCGTGTACGAGCCTGAGTCCTCGGGCGCCCTCGGCTTCGGCTTCAGGTGTGGCTTTCTCGGCTTGTTGCATATGGAGATCGTGCGAGAGCGGCTCGAGCGGGAGTTCGGTCTCGAGCTCATCGTCAGCGCCCCCTCCGTTGGTTACGAGGTGCAACTCGACGACCGCAAGGAGATCGTGAGGAATCCCAGTGAGATGCCCGACCGTTCGCTCATCGAGGAGATCTACGAGCCTTATGTATCGGTGACGGTCGTTACCCCTTCGGAGTACACCGGCCCCGTGATCCAGATGTGTCAGGACCGGCGCGGTGAGCTAAAGGAGATGCATTATCTCTCTCCCGAGCGCGTGGAAATCCGCTATCACATGCCGCTCGGCGAGATCATCTTTGACTTCTTCGATCAGCTCAAGAGCGCAACCAAGGGGTTTGCATCTCTCGACTACGAGCCCATCGGCATGTACGCGTCCGACCTCGTGAAAGTAGACGTTCTCCTCAATTCTCAACCCGTCGACGCGTTCTCGACGATCGTGCACCGCAACAAGGCATATGTCTACGGCAAGGCGATGACAGAACGTCTGCGAAAGCTGATCCCCAGGCAAATGTTCGATGTCCCGATACAGGCAGCAATCGGGTCACGGGTCATAGCTCGGGAAACCGTCAAAGCAAAGCGCAAAGACGTCCTGGCGAAGTGCTACGGCGGTGACGTATCCCGCAAGCGCAAGCTGCTCGAGCGTCAGAAGGAAGGAAAGCGGCGCATGAAGCAGATTGGGCTGGTCGAGGTGCCTCAATCGGCGTTCATCGAGGCCTTGCGGGTCGACTCCGACAGGAGCACGACGTGATGGCCACCCAGGTGAGCGACCGCACCAGTCGATGGACTGCCGATCCCGGGTTGGGCGTCTACGTGCATGTTCCATTCTGCAAGCACCGGTGTCACTACTGCGATTTCAACACCTATGAAGGGCAGGAGGAGCTGCATCTGGCATACGTGGATGCTCTGATCAGCGACATCGAGAACCTTGACCCGGGCGGCCGCTCTGCGACGTCGATCTTCTTCGGCGGCGGAACTCCAACGTTGCTGTCCGCTACGGAGCTCGCCCGCATCCTGCGTGCGGTTGGCCAGAACGTCGGCGTGGGCCCCGGTGCCGAGGTGACGATCGAGGCCAACCCCGAGACCGTGGACGAGGCGAAGTTCGATGCACTGTTGGAGGCTGGATTCAACCGCGTTTCGATTGGAATCCAGTCGCTGGTCCCCGGGGTGCTGGTGCGGCTGGGCCGGACTCATTCCCCCGAACGCGCTCTCGAGGTAGTCGGCGCTGCTCGACGCGCCGGGTTCGAGGAGGTGAACGCCGACCTCATCTACGGGTCCCCATGGGAATCCACCTCGGATTGGATGACATCGCTGCAAGGCGTCGTTGCAGCCGGCCCGGAGCACATCTCCGCCTATGCGCTCACGGTTGAGGAAGGGACGCCGCTGCACACGCTGGTCGCCTCCGGGCGCGCCACCGACGTCGACCCAGATATCCAGGCGGAGCGCCATGAGCTTGCATCAGTGGTGCTGAGCGCCGCTGGGTATGAGCGCTACGAGGTGTCGAACTGGGCGAAACCGGGGTACGCATCGCGGCACAACGTCCTCTACTGGTCGGCCGGCGACTATTTCGGCCTGGGGGCCGGCGCGCACGGTCATCGCAACGGGCGCCGTTACTGGAACGAAAGATTGCCGCGCGAGTTCGTGGCGCGAGTGTCCTCGGACCGTTCTACGGAATCCGGGAGCGAGCTTCTGGATTCCGGCGCGCGCGCCGGCGAGGCCATGATGCTCGGCCTTCGCCTTGCCTCAGGGGTCCAACTCGACGAGTTCACCCTCCGTTACGGGCGAGGATGGCTCGATGCGCATGCCGGGGTGGTGGCCGAGCTCGAAGCCGCCGGGCTGCTCGAACATTCGCAAGGGTGGCTTCGGCTCTCCGCCGGCTCCACCCTGGTCGCCAACGACGTTCTCTGCCGTCTGCTGTAGTGCCTGCTGTCGGCGTCTACATCGGGGTCGTCGGCTCCGGCAACCCCTCGCCGAAAGAGGCTGCCCTTGCGGAAGAGGTCGGCTCGGCCGTTGCGCGCGCCGGCGCGCTTTTGGTGTGCGGCGGGCTGGGCGGAGTCATGGCCGCCGCCTGCCGCGGCGCCAAGTCTGCCGGCGGGACCACCGTGGCGATCCTTCCCGGCGCCAGCCGAGGCGACGCGAACCCCCATGTCGACGTGGCGATAGCCACCGGGATGGGAGAGATGCGAAATGCGCTGCTGGTACGCACCTGCGACGTGTTGGTGGCAGTGGCGGGTGAGTTCGGAACGCTGTCCGAGATAGCTTTCGCCCTCAAGACCGGGGTGCCGGTCGTGGGTATGGCGACATGGGAGTTGTCGCGCGGGGGTCGCGTCACCGACGCGATCGAGCGCGTCGACTCGGTCGGAGCGGCTGTCGACGCGGCAATGAGAAAGGCGCGCAATACAACGGCGCGCCGGGGCGGGCCCGCCCCGCTTACGGATCAGTAGGACCCTCTCGGGCCCAGTTTGACCATTCGAAATGCATTCCGTCGGGGATGAGCCATGTGCCTCCCCAGGTGAATCCCCATCTCTCCATGCGGGTCACGAGCCTGGGATCCTGATCGGGCGGCGCGCCGAATGGGTTGTCCGACACGTTGACGTCCAGCGCTATTCCCCAGGCGTGGTGGGAGAGCCAACCGTCTGGATCCCATCCGATGAAGCGGGGAACCCAACAACCGGCCTGGTCGGATGCGTCGAGCACGTGGCTCAGGCCGTCGGCTTCCAGGCTGCGCAAAGCGGCCTTCAGCTGGGGGAAGAGCGCCCGGTGACAGGTGAGTCGTCCCAGCAGCGGGACGCGTTCGCTCCGGAGGTTACGGGATACCCACTGGGGTTCGATCGTGATCCGTCCGTCTGAGCCTCGGCGGGCGGCGAACTCGCCAAACGCCTCCTTGACCAACAGCTGGGGCATGACCGCGTCGCCGTAGCGCAGGAACGGCGTCTCGCCCCGGGCTCGAATCCGCAATGGCGAACCGGGCTCGAGAGTTCGGGCGATGGTCGCGCGTATCGATGCCCGCCGGGCGGACTCCTTCAGGTGCATGAGCACGAAACGGCGGGGATTGCGCCAGCTTGCGGGCGCCGGCGCCGGGGCCAGTGCTTCGTAGGCATTGGTTGCGAGGTCGCTCACCACCCCGGAAGCTCGGATGGTGCGTCCGCGAAGCCTCAGCCTGAGGCTCTGCCCAGCTCCACGGAGGTCTGCTTCGGTGTCGGCCAGCACTACCTCTCCGGCGTCCATGCCGAGAATCTCCGCCCGCTCTCCCGGGGGGGCAAAGCGGGCGTACTCGCGCGGCTCGATGACGGCCGTCTCCAACGGGATCGCGTACCCCGGGCGAGGCGCGTCGATAGGCGACCCCCGGGAGTCCGAGGACCGCATCCAATCCAGGCCCGCCAGCACCGTCGTTGCATTGCGCACCCCGTCGGTGTGCTCGAGCAGACGCTCGGTCCCTTCGGGAAGCCCCCCAGGGGACCATGCCAGCAATACCGTATCGTCGTCCTCCGCCCAAGCCGCCCGCCGCCGGGCCTCCGGCGACCGTGATTCGGAGGCATCCCCTGCGGCCGGGGCGCGGCGCGATATGGACTCCCTGGATGATGGCTCGCAGGAGCCGAGCAGGGCCCCCGCCACCAGCACTGCTCCTGCAACGGCAGCCCCAACCAACCCCTGAAGTCGTCGCCTTCGTTCTCTACGGCCGGCCCTCATGCCCACCCAAGGGTAGTGGGGGCCGGGCGAACCGTGCCCCTTCGACGCCCATGCGGATTTCCTCCGGCCGACTCCATCTGCCATCATGACCCCATGGCCTATTCGGGCAACCTCACCTGCCGTGATTGCGGGCTCACCTTCACCGCAAGCTGGGGGTCGGTCACGGGCGCCGACGAGTATCGCTGCTCGAGTGATCATGTCGTCTACGTCGAAGCCAGATGGGGCACGGTGCTGAGCGCGGGCGGCTCCGTAGCCGATGGGACCACACTCGCCGAGCTGCGCGGCCTGTGCCCCCGCTGCTCGACCGAGCTGATCAGCGGATGTCTTCCGTCGTGTCCCGTGTGCCGGGGGCGGGACCACGACGTCATGCTGAACTAGCACTCAACGACCGAGAGTGCTAAATAGCGAGGCGGCAGGGTAAACTGACAGGCTATGGCTTTCACCATCGAACGACTCGACGACAGAAAAGCTGCGATCCTGCGCGCCATAGTGGGCTGTTATGTCAGGTGGGGCGAGCCGGTGGGCTCGAAGACCCTGGTCGAGCGTTACCGGCTGGGTGTTTCGTCTGCCACGGTCCGCAACGAGATGGGTGCGCTCGAGGACTTCGGCTACATCTATCAGCCGCATACATCCGCAGGGCGCATCCCGACCGACACCGGTTATCGCTATTACGTCAATGTCTGGGGCAGCGGTGTCTCTCTGCCCGAGGAAGAAAGACAACGGGTACGTCGTTTCTTCGGAGAACCGCGCTGGGAGCTGGAGGAGGCGCTGCGCAATACCGCATCCTTGCTTTCGAGCCTCACCGCAGATGCGGCCATAGTGTTCGCCCCTTCCCTTGATCACAGCGTCGTTCGCCATGTCGAGCTCATCAGCCTCGCCGGACCCCGCGCCATGCTGGTTCTCGTTACCGATACCGGGCGCGTCGAGAACCACGTCGTTTGGGGCCCGGAGAGAATTGACGAAGTCCAGTTGGGCAGCGCGTCGGAGATGCTCAACCGTTTCGTCGTTGGAGTGCCTCTCGAAAGGGCCGCGTCAACGATCACCGACCATCTCGAACGCTTTCCGCTCGAGTTGCGCGGCACGGTTTCCGCCGTGGCCCAGGTGCTCGATGAAGAGATGTCGAGTGGCGAGAGCGAGAGGGTGTTCCTCGAAGGCACGTCGCACATCGTCGACGAGCAGAAGTTTGCGGACCTCGAGACGGTACGGCAGGTCATCGGCGCCCTCGAACACCGTCGTTCCGTACTCGTATTGCTGGCGGATGCGATCGCTTCGAGTGAGGTTTCGGTCCGCATCGGCTCTGAGAATCAGGCCGCTGAGATGCAGTTTTGCTCGGTCATTACCGCGCCCTACGGTTCGGAGGGACACGTGATCGGTTCACTTGCAGTCATCGGCCCGACCCGAATGGACTACCGGCGGTCGATTGCGGCGGTCAATGAGGTGGCAGGGAACCTCGGCCGGATGCTGACCGGTCTCGAGATCTAAGAAAGGCACCACATGCCCCAGAACCACTACGCGGTACTCGGCGTTTCGCAGAACGCATCTCCGGAAGAAGTCAAGAGGGCCTACAGACGCCTGGCACGCGAGCATCATCCCGATACCAATCAACAGGGTGCGACCTCGGGCGACCGCTTCAAAGAGATCACGCACGCCTACGAGGTCCTGTCGGACCCGGCCAAACGCCACCGCTACGACACTTTCGGCGACGAGCGCGCCGCCGACGGAGGATTCGGTGACTTCGGGGGGTTGTCCGATCTCTTCTCGAGCTTCTTCGGGGGAGCCGGGCAGGGTGGGGCGGCCCGAGGCACAGGCAGGGGAGCAGACGTCCTCGCCGAGGTCGAGCTGACTCTGGAGGAGGCCGCCACCGGCGTCGAACGCGAGGTGGATATCTCGACCCTCGACGGATGCACCGAATGCCGGGGCAGCGGAAGCGCACCCGGAACCTGGCCGTCCCCGTGCTCGGAATGCGAAGCCACCGGGCAGGTTCAGCAGGTCCGGCGGACGATCTTCGGAAACGTGATGACCGCGTCCACCTGCCGGCGGTGCAGAGGCGCGGGTGAGGTCATCCT
>JALZIO010000191.1 GCA_030860245.1 Actinomycetota bacterium
GGTGAACCCCATGCCGATTGCAAAGATCAACAGTCCCACTCCGATGAGCCAGTTCAGCTCACGAGGGCGCCGGAAAGCGCCGGTGAAGAACACTCTGAGCATGTGGACCACGACTGCGGCGACGAACACGATGGCGGTCCAGTGGTGGATCTGGCGCATGACCAGCCCCGCCCGAACCTCGAAGCTCAAACGCAAGACGGATTCGTAAGCAGCAGAGACCTCCTGCCCCTTGAGCGGCAGATAGGGGCCGTCGTAGATCACAGGAGTTGCGTCCGGCCGGTAGAAAAGGGTTAGAAAAATGCCGGTCGCCACCAGGATGATGAAGGAGAACAGCGATATCTCCCCGAGCAGGAACGACCAGTGGTCGGGAAATATCTTGTTGAGCCCCTTTCGCGCCCATCCCCCCACGCGCAGGCGGCTTTCGACCCACTTGATCATCGTCGCGTCATCACCGTCATGACCCTCGGTCCACGTTCCAGAAGGCGGGGCCGACCGGCGCAGAGAATTCACCCGTCGCTATCAGGTAACCCTCGTCGTCGATGTCCAGCGGAAGCTGCGGGAGCGGGCGCGCCGCAGGCCCGAAGACCGGTGTCGCTCCGGTGAGGACGTCGAAGGTCGACTGATGACAGGGACAGAGGAGCTGCTGGGCCGCCGACCTGTAAAGGCCCACCGAGCAACCGACATGGGTGCATATCTTCGAGTAACCGAGGCACCCCTGCGGCGCCCATTCCCCCCGGCCCTCCGGAAGGCTCAAGGCGCCCGGGTCGACCTTGATCAGGACAGTCTGGGCATCGGACAGGCCGACCTTGCCCTCGGGGAACACCGTCTCGATCCCCTCAACCGGTATGTCGGCCGGCCTGACCGGTCTCCCCTCGAGGTTCACGAGGCGGTCGCCGGCGCTCCAACCCGAGCGGAAGAGATCGTCGCCGGGGTTGGGGCCCAGCGAGAACGCCGGGATCGCCAGTGCACCGGCGAGCGTCCCGCCCGCTCCGGCGAGGAGGCGCAACAGAACCTTGCGACGCGAAAGGTCCTCCATCCCTGCAAGCGGGCTCGTGTCGTCGTCTTCGGCCCCGGGCTCCGGTTCACTCATGAGGTGGCGCTCTTCGACCTCCTCGGGAACGTTCATGTAAGAGGTGGCCCAAATGGCAAGGCCCAGGCCGAGACCTCCGAGCGCGAAGCCCAATAGGACGCCCTCGAGCTGCGCTCCTCCGCCGAGCACGTAGAGAGCCAGCAGGCCCAACGAAGCGATCATCGAGACGATGAAAGAAGCGGTAATGGCTGACGGGGTCTTCACGGTTCGATTCCGCCGCGTGCGTGGGCTCGTTCCTTGCCGATGAACAACGCAATCAACACGAGGGCGCCCATTCCGATGGCGAGCCCCGCGAAGCCCTCCGGCACGGGGCCGATACCGCCGAGATCGGCGCCCCCGGGATTTGGTCTGGTCTGCAGGTAGCGGACATAGCGAATGATCTGGTTCCGGGTGGCAGCATCGAAACCGAAGTTGGGCATCTGACCGGGGCCCGTGATCATGGCCTCGGCGACGATTAGAGGCTTGGACGGGTGCAGGCTCGGGGCAAGGGAGCCTCTACCCGTGGCGCCGCCGTTGGCGGTCGCGCCGTGGCAGGGTGAGCAGTTGGCGATGAACAGCTCGGCCCCGGTGGAAAGGTTCGTGCCGGAGAGGTCGACGGTGGGGATGGCCGGGCCGCTGCCCAAGGAGGCAACGTAGGCGATGAGCTGGTCGATCTGCGCCTCGGAGTACGCGGGCTCCTTGCGCACCGCCTGCGCGTCCGGGTCTGCCAGGGGCATCCGGCCGGTGATGAGCTGGAAGTGCGCCGACGCGGCGCCGGCGTCCCTGATGTCGGGGCCCAACCCGCCCTCGCCGCCTTCCCCGTGGCAGGAGGCGCATCCGGCCTCGAAGATTCTCCGTCCGGCCTCGACCTCCGACTGCGAGTAGCGGCGCGGCGCGTCTTGTACGCGCGCGGCGGAGGCGACGGTGGGGCTTCCGGCGGTGACCAGGACGGCTAGGAGCAGCACCGCCCCGACCCCGCAAGCGCGCGTCACCTAACCCCCTCCCGTGCTGAGAAGCCGCCACAAGAGTCCGAGGATGACCACGGCGGCGACGGCGAGCACGCCAGCGCGCGCTTTGGCGGGCGCCTCGGAGGAGAAAGCGTGGGCCAGCGGAAGCACCCCCGCGACCAGCGCCCCATACAGCACATGGATGACCTCGGCGGGGCGATCCCCTGTGGCGTAGAGCATGGCGCCCAAGAACACCTGCAGCAGGAGCAGGAATGTGAGGGTTCGGCGCGCCCATTCCAACCACGGCCGTGCACCGCCGAGAACGGCGAGAGCGAAGGCCGCAAGCACGAAGACCCCGGCAACTCCGAAGAGGAGCATCCCGCCAGCTGCATGTACCGCCTGCATGTCGTCACCAACCAGCCTCGGCCCCCGCCTCAGACAATCTACTTCATCGCTGGTCCTTGGGCTGTGGCCGAAGATCGGCAGCCCTAGAAACTGCACCTTCCTCTACAATCCACTGAGGCAATCATTCCAGAGCTCGCTCCCGCCCACAAAGAGAAATTTCCACGACCCCCGGGAGGCCCGGTGAACGACGAAGTGAAGGCATACATATTGATTCAGACTGCAGTCAACGTCGCACAAGTCGCTCGAGACATCCGAGAGCTCGACGGCATAGAGGCGGCAGACGATGTCTCCGGGCCCTACGACGTGATCGTGCGGGCGAGCGCAGACAGTATGGACAGCCTCGGGCGAATGGTGGTCGCCAGGATCCAGACGATCGAAGGGGTCACCCGTACGCTCACCTGTCCGGTGGTGTCCCTCTAGCCCTTGCAGACGTCAAACGAGGACCTGCCCGTTATTGCCTATGAGTCACAGCAGGCGTGGGCCGAATGGCTCGATGCGCGCAATGAAGACGCAAAGGGTCTTTGGATCAAGTTGGCCAAGAAGGGATCGGGCATCTCCAGCGTCACGTATGCAGAGGCTGTTGAGGTCGCCCTTCGATACGGGTGGATAGACGGTCAGGCCAGGAAAATGGACGATCGCTACTATATGCAGCGCTTTACTCCCCGGCGCGCCAAGAGCAAGTGGTCGAAGATCAACCGCGCCAAGGCCGAGGCTCTCATCGAGCGGGGCGCGATGGAGCCTGCGGGCCTGCGTGAGGTCGAGAGTGCGAAGGCAGACGGTCGCTGGGACGCGGCCTACGAGCCGCCGAGCAACGCGGCGGTCCCCGACGACCTCCAGCGAGAGTTGGATCGCTTTCCCAAGGCAAGAGAATTCTTCGCAACCCTCGACAGCAGGAACCGCTACGCGATCCTTTACCGCATCGACGACGCCAAGAAGCCGGAGACCCGCGCTCGGCGGATCGAGAAGTTCGTGGTCATGCTCAGCAAGGGGGAGAGGCTTTATCCCTAGTGCTTCGTCGCTCGAGTAACGCTGACACCGGGCGCGTCCCGGTGCGCCGAGGGCAAGGCGCGAGGAGGCCGTGGACCACGCTGATGGATTCCGCATGCTGACGCCCTCGAGTGATTCCAGCGCGGCCTCGTGGATCATCGAGAACCTGCACGGCTTCGCTCAAGACGTGGGGTCGATCGTGCCCCCAGTCTTCACAGCCTACCTACGGGTGTTCCACCCCGCCCGGATCGGCTCGGAGGGCGGTCGCCCGGTCACATGGGCCGAGGTTGCGAAAGCCAACCGAAGAACAAGCCATCCCGAGATGCAGTTCCATGCCCTTGTGCCCCATGGCTTCATCGATCAAGCGGGGAACATGCTTGATCGACAGTGGGGTCTATGGGAGGGCTTACCTGAGGAAGGCTCGCTTGACCGCGACATCATTGAGCTGCTATTGCCGATTCTCCGGGGCAGCACTCAAACGCCGGAGCGTTGTTGGTTCGCTTTCTGGGACGGGTGGGGGGTTCCGGTGCCCCTAACCCGGCCCGATGGAAACCTGTCCCGCGTCTTCCGCAAGTCAGGCGAACAGCCGCAGGTCCGTGGATCAGGACATGAGAGCGACCGGCACCGGGCACCGAAGTTCTCAATACCAAGCAGAGACCTGCTCCTCTTAGAGGGAACACTTGATGATGCGTTGGAGGGTTTCTACGAGCCCCATGTCTGGCCCAGCTTCCAATCTGCTTACTTTTGGTGGCCTGAGGATCGAGCGTGGTGCGTCGCGACGGAAATCGACTTCATGAGCACCTACATCGGCGCAGGAAAAGCTTGTGCCGAAGCCATTCTCTACACACCCGGGATCGAGGCACTGCCGACCAACATCGATGACCGCATCACGGGCGCAAGTGACACCATCAATCCCAACCCTGACAACGAGCTATAGCTTCCAAGCTGCCGGTGGTTCGCGGGTCACGGACTCGTATCGGTCCGTCTCACCAGGATTCATGAGATCGCACCCGGCCGGGGCGGCAATCAGTTCGAGCCACCGAACACCGATGGACTATCCGGATTCGGAGGTGATGAGTCGCTCAACTGCAGTCAGGGCGTGCGCCGCATTGGCTGAGGGGTCCGGCACCGGGTACATGATCTCACGCAGAACTCGCTTTCCATCAACAATTAGGGTGGCACGTTTGATGCGAGGTGGTTGGCCGCCGGCCTGGAAGAGCGGAAGCCGCAAGGCGTTTACCAAACGATGCTGCGAATCGCTCAGCAGCGGATAGTTGATGTGCTCGCGTTCAGTGAACGCTCGCTGTTCGGACGGGGTCTGGGTGCCGACGCCGTAGACAGTGGCGCCTACGCGCGCGAAAGCCTCGCCCATGTCTCGGTAGGCGCACGACTCCGCGGTACAACCGAACGCTCCCGGCATCCCCAGCCAACCGTCCGGGAGCGGTTCCCCGGGGGTCCCGGTCATCGGGTAGAAGAAGATCACGGTGAACGCCGACGGAGCGACTACATCCAATGCTTCCTCCGTGGTCGCCGGCAACTTCACCTCCGGTACGACCGTCCCCACTCGCAGGTGGCTGTAGGCGCCGTCATCGATCGTCTGTGCCGTACCTTTCATGGGATACTTATCTCCCTCCCCAGGAGCCTGCCATCGTATGCGAAGGGTCGCGAACGCAACGCTTTTCGTGTAACGGGGGATGGTCTCGCGGCCAAGTGAAACGCCGAGCATCGTGTGCATCCAGTCTGGCTCGAGCGCCTCAAACCTGCAGAGTTAGATGGGGCGGCGGGGCAACATCGCCTACTGAGGGGCGGTGGAAGGATCCGGCGCGCCGATCTTCGGCGTTCCGAGCAGCGCGTTCATCGAACCCGAACGGAAGCCTCCCAGGTCCAGGGCGACGTAGCTGAATCCCAGCGCCCGCAGGCCTTCCGAGATGGCGGAGCTAAGCCGGGCGGCCTTTGCGATGTCTTCCGGAGGAACCTCGATGCGAGCGAGATCACCGTGATCGCGCACCCTCAGCACCTCGAACCCGAACGACCGAACCAGCTCCTCCGCCCGGTCGACCCGGCGCAGCCCCTCGGGCGTCACCCGGACCCCGTAGGCAAAGCGCGATGCCAGGCACGGGGACGCCGGCTTCTCGGCGGTGGGAAGACCGACCTCGGCCGAGAGCGCGCGCACGTCGGCCTTGGTGAGCCCGGCGTCGACGAGTGGGGCGCGGACGTCATGCTCGCGCGCCGCTTCGAGCCCCGGACGATGATCGCCGAGATCGTCGCAGTTGGTCCCGACCACGATGGTGGCGCCTCGCTCCGCGGCGATGGGCTCCAGGACCTCGAACAGCTCCGTTTTGCACCAATAGCAGCGGTCCAAATTGTTCTGTGCGTATTCCTCACGCGCCAACTCCCGCGTCGCCACGATCGAGTGGTTCCACCCGTTGGCGCGGGCAAGGGTGCGCGCCGCATCGAGCTCGCGCCGGGCGAGAGACGGAGAGACGGCGGTGAGGGCGAGCGAGCGTTCACCCAGGGCCTCGTGAGCGGTCGCAGCGACCAATGCCGAGTCGACCCCGCCCGAGTAGGCAACGACGACCTGATTGAGGCTCGCCAGCGAGTCCCGCAGCAGGCTACCCTTGGCCGCAAGATCGCCCCTCATGTGTGAAACCCCCGAGACCGAGGGGTAGGTGTGAGATCCATGATTGCCCTGGCCGCCTTTGCACTGGCTCCGATCCGGCAGACCTCCCTTGAGGAGTTCCTGCGCGACCCTACCCTCACGATCGCCTGTGTCCTGCTCATCGTGGTCTCGTTCGCCTGGATAATCGTCTCCCGGATGATGGTCCGCCGGATCAAGCGGAGGTCGCGCGCCGCGGCGCAGCGGCGCTGAAACCACTAATCGATGTAGCCCAGGTCCTTGAGGTGCGCGGCCACGGAGTCCCCTTCCTCGGCCGAGTAGCCTCCCTCCGTATCCCGGGCGGCCACCGGTGCTCCGGCCCTCACCGGATGATCCCGGAGCCAATCGGCATCGAGTAGCTCGGTTGCCGCCCGCCCGTCGAGGCCCTCAGGCACCGGCTGCTCCAGCAGGACCAGGGCCGTGGGGCACACGTCGAGGAGCGCAAGCTCCGGGGCGTCCCCCCTGGCGATCCTCGGTCCCGCCGCAGCGAGGATGCCCAGCGGCCGGTGGTCGGCCGACCACGCCTCTTTCACGCCGGACAGTGGGACGGGCGCAACCAATGTGTCCTCGGACGCCTCCCGACCGGGAGCGACTCTGTAGCCGGTCGACCACCCGTCGAGCATCAGATCCGGAGCGTTTGCACTCTGGGGGCCCGAATAGATCTCTCGCCGTGCGTGCACCCCCGCGAACAACCGCTCGCCGGTGCCGGGAT
>JALZIO010000201.1 GCA_030860245.1 Actinomycetota bacterium
CCCATCTCGCTCCAGCCCATCCCCGCCCGGTCGTAGGCGCACACACGAGTGGTAGCGGAGACCTCCCGCTGCACCCTGACCCATTGGGCCGAAAACCCCCCCGATCCCGCATCCAAGACCACGGTCGGGCTGCCCTGGCCCACGCAGTTTATGTGTAAGCTGTAGCCCCCGACGTCGACCATCTCACCGGGCGGAGGATAGGCACGCTCGGCACGCTCCGTAGCGATGGCTTGGTAGATCGTCCCAGCGACGGCGAGGGCCAGGAGGGCGACGACCAACCCCAGGAGCGGCCTCCAGATCCGCCGCATGATCCTTCTGGACGTACTGCTGCTCATTACCCCAAGACTAATCTCTAACGGGGTCTCGTGCATGTGCCGAAAACTTATTCACCGAAGTGCGTGGAAGGCCGAGGGTCGGAATTTCGCGGTAGCGCGCAAAAAGCGCAGGTTGGAGACCCTTCCACTCCGAGTAGAATGCTCAGGTGACCTACGAAGAGGGGTGGGGCTCCGGCGACCGGCAGATGGCAGAGTCTCAGCTTTCGGAGCTTCAGAACGCGCGCGTGCTACTCGAAGAGGCGAGGGGCCTCTCGCGCAACCTAGCCTACCATCGCAGGGTGAGGCTGGAGGCCAAGATCGGCGAGGCTCTCGACGAGGCGGATCGCCAGATAAGGGAGCTGCGCTCGGACCGGGGCTAAGACGGTCCTAAGGGTGTCTCGCGCCCGCGACCGCCCCGTCAAAAAAGGGGCAGGAAAACGGCGGCCAAAAAACTCGCTCGCAGAGCGGCGTCCGCTTCCCCGCCGGCACGGTATCAGAAAACGGGCGTTTTTTGCCACGGCGTCCGATAGAATCTTCGGATGACGATGACGAAGGCCACCAGGGTCGCGATCTACCTGAGGGTCTCCAAAGACGACGGCTCCCAGGAGACCGACAACCAGCTACTGCAACTTAGGGAGTTTTGCGAGGGCTGGGACGGGCATGAGCTAGTCGCCGAGTACGTCGACAGGGAGTCGGGCACGAGGGGTCGTCGGGAGCGCCGCGGCTTCGACAGGATGTTCGCCGACGCGGCGAGGAGGCGTTTCGACGTTTTGCTCTTCTGGGCTCTCGACCGCTTCAGCCGGGAGGGCATAAGAAAGACCATCGCCTACCTCGAGAGGCTCGACGAGTGCGGGGTCTCCTTCAAGTCCTACACTGAGCCGTTCTTGGACACCGACAACGAGCTGATCGCTCACATCGTCCTGGGGGTGACGAGCTACTACGCCCAGCAGGAGGCCTTACGGATCTCCGACCGCACAAAGGCGGGCTTGGAAAGGGCAAGGAGGAGCGGCAAAGTGCTGGGCAGGCCGGACGGGTTCGAGAGGTGGGCACCAGTCCTGGCCAGGATGAGGGCGAAGGAATTCTCGCAGGGGAGGATGGCCCGGGAGACCGGGCTCTCCTACAACACGGTCAAGAAGTACCTCAGGCGCATAGAAGCCGAGGCGAGCACCGTCTGATGGCACCCGGCGAGGGCGGCTCCTGGGAGGCGGCGTGGGATCTAGCGGAGGGGGCCGCCGGTGCCGCCGGCGGCCAGGGGACCGTTAGGCGGGTCACGCGCTGCGACGATGGGACCGCCGGGGCGATCAAGGAGCTGCACCCCGCCCACCTCGCCGATACCGAACGCCGCGAAAGGATGGCGCGGGAGGTTCGGGCCCTGGAACAGGTCCGGGGGATGGGGGTGCCCGCTGTGCTCGACCACAACATGTGGTCTATGGATGACACCTCGGTCCCGCTCTACTTCGTGTCGGAGTGGGTCGAGGGCGGAACCCTGCAGAACCGGACGAACGGGAAGGCGCTGCCGATCGAGGACGCGCTGAAGATCACGCGCGAGCTTGCAGAGGTTGTCGGCCGCTGCCACGCGGTCGGGGTGTGCCACAGGGACATAAAGCCCGACAACGTCGTCGTGAGCGCGAACGACTCCAGCCTGACCTTGGTCGACTTCGGCATCGCGTTCGCCGTGCCGGATTCCGGAGAGTCCGACTTCCGGACCGAGGCCAGCCAGGAGCTCGGCAACCGGTTCTTGCGCATCCCCGACCTTTCGGCCGGTCAGCCCGAGCGGCGAGACCCCCGCTCCTACGTGACCCTTGTCGTGGGGGTCCTCTTCTACCTTTTGTCGGGCCGCGCCCCGCGCACGTTGGTCGATCAGGATCTGCGCCCGCCGCACGCCCGCTCGCCGAACCTCTTCCCTGATGCGACGACGTCGGACCCCAGGTGGACACTGGTCAAGCGCATCCTCGACGTGGGATTTCAGCCCGCGGTCAACCTCAGGTTCCAGAGCGCCGACGAGCTGGTCGACCGCATCGACGAGGTCCTGAACCCGCTCGAGCCCGCCGGCCCGACCGGCGGCTACCGCGAGGAGCTCGCGGCGCTGCGCGAGCTCCTGGGTTCCGCCGTCGCCGATTCCTTCCGGCGCGTGGAGCAGGCCATGCTCGAAAGCTCGAGAAAGCTCGAAGACCGTCTCGAAACCATGGCGAACGAGGGGGGGCTCATGTCCGTGCACTACCCGGCGCGGGCGCGCGTCATGGAGGCCGGGCGGGCGGTTCAATTCACCTATAGCCTTCGGCGCGCAGAGGCCGCCGACCCCGCGGCCGAAGTCGTGCACACGGTCGAGCTGGTGGGATCCGGGCGTTCCTACGTGCGGGCCACCTACGATCTGGACGCCTCGGTGGGTCACGGACGGGCCTACTACCAGCGGGTGCCCTACTACACGGGCCCTGCCGCGGACACCGAGCGGCTCGAGGAGGAGCTGCAGGCTCGCGCGGAGGAAATCTTCGAGAGCTCCGTCAGGGTGCTGCGGGAACAACTCGGGGCAACTCTGGGTGGATCTAACGACGGACCTACTGAATTCTGAAGGACAAAACGCCCAGCGCAGCGATCCTCAGCTGCCTGGGCATTGAACCATTAATTTATGATCAGGGAGATCGATGATGTCGGTTCGGCTGCTATCCGTACCCCGTAATGGCTCGCACACCATGCTCCAAGTCGCCCAGCGCCATCGCTCGACGACGGGCCCCAGGGCGACGTCGCGGCTTTGGACCGCCTTCTTGCGTACGCAGTACTCGTCGGCGTTCAGCATCTTCACCAGCTTGAACGGTCGCATCGGCACCTCCCACGCCGCGTGGCGCCATCATGTACCCCAACTTAGCGGACGCGCCATTCATTGACTCTGTCCCGTTTGTTATCCATCTCAGGAGAAGGGCGCGTTCACTGAGGAACGTCCGGCGCAATAGCCGTGCGACCTTTGATCCCAGAGGGCTAGCGCAAAATCACCAGTCATTCGGCACCAGGGCGTCGCCGCCGCGCCACCGTTCGACGACTGCATCGCGGAACCATCTCTCGGGCAGATCCGCGTGATCCGTGACGATCACCTGCATCCTTCCGTCCGACCTGCTCACGGCTTCGAAGATCACACCGAAGAGGCGACGCACCTCTTCGCGGTCGTCGTCATCCAGGTCGGCGATTGACCTGTCGGGTTCTTCGTCCCTTTCGTCTGGGTAGAACACCTGGGTTGGCTGGTCGAGGATGAGAAAACTAGGGACGGGACGTTTTTGGGCCTCGAAATGGTTGTGCAAGGCCAGATGAGTCGCGATCCCGAAGCCCAGCCAGTTCTTTCCGCTGCCGATTTCGTGGAACGTGATGGGGCCCTCCGGCTTGTCCACGATCAGGGTGAGGTTTCGGATGTCGAG
>JALZIO010000228.1 GCA_030860245.1 Actinomycetota bacterium
CTGCGCCCGATGCGCAGACCGGACTCGCGCAGTCCCCTCAGCAGGTCGAGCTGACGAGCGTTGGTCAGCGCCGCCGCGCACTGATGCACGACCCCCCGGGCAAGGGCAAGGTCCCTCGCGTCGAACCCGCGTGATTCTGTGAGCTCTACCCCAAGCATGCCGAAGTCGACACCGGCGCGCAGCGGCAAGACGAGCAGTGATTCGACCTTGTGGACCGGACCGAGGGGCGCCAGACCGGGATCGTCCCCCCGGACGAGAACGGGCTCCCGGCCACCCAGGAAGGGACGCAACGACGCAAGCAGGTCGTTCTGGGCCGAAGGAGACCTGAGCGCGGCCTCGACGGCGTCCGTATAACCGGCCATCGCACTGATGCCGAGGTGTACGCCGGCGCGATCGAGCGACGCAGTGAAGCCCCGCTCGACCCCGAAGAGCGGCGGGATCTGGGCGACCATCAGCTCCAGGGTCTCGTCCACCGAGCGGACCTCCGCCAACGCAGCCGAAAGTCCGAGGAGCGCCTGAGCAACCTCGGATTCCCCCCGCAGCGACTCGAGAGCGCGCTCGAGCCCCTCCGGCGCGCCGCCGGCCCCACGGGACGGGTTCGCCCTCTCAAGCCCCTGCGGAGCGTTCTCGTCCGGGGCGTCACGGGACTGGTCCACACTCTTTGACTGCGACTCGCCCTTATCCGGCGCGCCGGTGGCAGCACGCATCTGATTCACCCGGCTACTCTAAGGCTCTTGAAAAGGGGAACGTATGTTCGATAGTGTGGGATTATATGAAACAGCAGGGGGCCACCCAGAGGAGCTTCGAGGAGCTCGGTACACCGCTTTCCGAAGTCACTTTCTGCGTGGTTGATCTCGAGACCACCGGAGGATCGCCCCAGACCTCCTCCATCTCAGAGATCGGCGCGCTGAAGATCCGCTGTGGCCAGGTGCTGGGGTCGTTTGCGACCCTTGTCCATCCCGACGAGCCCGTGCCCGCATTCGTACGGCTGTTGACCGGCATCAGCAACGAGCTCGTGGCGGACGCACCCGCTATCGAGGCGGTGCTACCGAGCTTTCTCGAGTTTCTGCGCGATGCGGTCGTGGTGGCGCACAACGCACGCTTCGACGTGGGGTTCTTGAACGCAGCCCTCGTCCGTCTCAGTTACCCACCGCTTGCGAACCCGGTCGTGGACACCGCTGCACTGGCTCGCAAAGTGCTTGCGGGCGAGGTGCGCGACCACAAGCTCGACACCCTCGCACGTCACTTCCGCTGCGCCCACCATCCGAACCACCGTGCCTTCCCGGACGTGCTCGCCACCGTCGATGTATTGCACGGAATCATCGAACGCGCTGCCGGGTTCGGGGTGACCACCTTCGAGGATCTCGTCGGCCTGTCCTCGAGCCGCATGGACGGCACTTTCCCCAAGATCCAACTCGCTACAGGTCTCCCGGCCGGTCCGGGTGTGTACCGCTTTCTGGGGGTTGCGGGGCAGACGCTCTACGTCGGCAAAGCAACCGACATCCGCAGCCGGGTGCGATCCTATTTCTACGGCGACCCCAGACGGAGGACGGCGTCTCTGCTGCGCGAGACGCAGTCGATCACCGCCGAGCCGCACGCGACATTGTTGGAGGCGGAGGTCGCTGAAGCCCGTGCAATAGTGCGCGAGCAGCCACCCTATAACCGTGCGGGCAAGCGGATCGGCGAGTGGTACCTCAAGCTGGCGCTGAACGGACGGGCCGCCAAGGTCTCCAGCGCCCGGGTTGTCAAAGAAGACGGCGCCGTCTACGCGGGCCCGCTGGGATCGATCAAGGCGACCAGGATGTTAATCGATGCATTGCGGGATGCCCTGGAGATCCATCGCTGCGCCGAGCCGGCCCACTGCCGCGGATGTGCATTCTCCGACCTTGGGAGGTGCTCGGGCCGGGACGCCGAGACACATCGCCAGCAGGTGGGACTGGCGGTAGCGGCGCTGCAGGATGATCCGGGACCGGTGTTGGATGCGATCGTCGCACGCATGGCGCGCCTCGCTCGCGAGGAACGCTACGAAGAAGCGGCGGAGACCCGCGACCGTGGGGCAGCGTTCGAGGGATTCCTCGCGCGCCACTTCGACATCGGCGCCCTGCGGTCTGCGGGGGATGTCGTGTTCGCGGTGGATGAACGGGTGTTCCAGATTCGGGAGGCACAGCTTGAGATGGCCGCGGACATCGGTCCGGATGGCCGTCTCCCGCCCGGTTTCACTCCATCGGCGTCAGAGACATCGGGGTGCGCACCCCTGACCGCCGAGCAGGACCGTGGCGCGCGGGCGGTGACGTCGTGGCTTCGGCGCCACCTCGACGAGGTCCGGCTGGTGGCGGTGGAGGGAACCTGGGCTATGCCGACAGCGGCGCGCCCGACGCGCCGGTTCGCACCGAGCGGGCGCGATCAACAATGACGCTCAGTGCACTCAGAAGCCCGCTTTCCAGGCTGGCAGGGTCAATGAAACCGCGACGGGGGTCATCCGGACGGCCTCGTCCCGCTCGGCGGTGTCACCCGGACGGCGAATCCCGCTCGGTGCCGAGAGCGGTTGAGCTCTCGACCAGGCGGCTGAGCGCAGTTGCTGCGCGGCCCGAATCGACCGAGTCGGATGCCGCGGCCAGCCCCTCGCCCACGTCTGGCGCCAGGCCCCCGGCCACGAGCCCCGCCGCCGCATTCAGGAGGACGATGTCACGCCTGGGTCCCGGCGCGCTTTCGAGCACTTCGCTTATCGCCCGCGCGTTTTCGGCTGCGGTGCCTCCGGCCAAAGACTCCGGGGGCGCGGGGGCGAGGCCGAGATCCGCCGGGTCGAGGGTCCAACGCCGGATGTCCCCGCCTACCAGCTCCACCACCCGGGATGGTCCCGAGGTGGCCAGCTCGTCGAGTCCCCCGTGGCCATGGAACGCCACCACGTGGCTCGACCCGAGATGCCCGAGGACCTCGACCATGACGTCGAGCTTGGCCGGGTCGGCGACACCGATCGCCTGGTTCCTCGCCCCCGCGGGGTTGGTCAGCGGGCCGAGGAAGTTGAAGATCGTGCTGATACCGAGCTCGCGCCGGGGCGCGGCCGCATGGCGCATCGCAGGATGGAACACCGGAGCAAAGCAGAAGCCGATGCCGGCGGCATCGATGCACTTCGCGACTCCCTCCGGCGGGAGGTCGATGCGCACGCCCAAAGCCTCGAGCACGTCGGCCGAACCGCAACGCGACGATGCGGCCCGGTTGCCGTGCTTGGCGACCCGGACGCCGGCGCCGGCGCAGACGATGGCTGCGGCGGTCGAAACGTTGAAGGTCCCGCTTCGATCTCCACCCGTCCCGCAGGTGTCGAGCAGTTCGCCCGTCACGGGGACGGTCTGCGAATACGAGCGCATCGTGTGCACGAGGCCGGCGATCTCCGGCGCGCTCTCCCCTTTGGCGCGCAGGGCGACGACGAAGCCGGCTATCTGAACGGGTGTTGCCGCGCCCTCCATGATCTCGATCATGGCTGCGGCGGTGTCCCGCTCGTTAAGGTCGCGTCCCTCCAGCATGGTGGTCAACGCGTGAGGCCACGAAAACGGCGAGTCGCTCACGGCGCGCCGAGAACGTTGGTCCGAGCTCCGATCAAATGCGGCCTCCCGCCGGCCAACTCGGCCGCCCACTCATGTGGTGACTCCGTCCGGAGCCAACAAGCGCGCAAAGGACAGTGCGTAGGCAAGCGCGCAGCGCTCGAGCTCGGCGAGGTCTACGGATTCCCGCGCGGTGTGGGCAACGCGTATGTCGCCCGGGCCGCAGACGACGACATCGGCGCCGGACTCGAACAGAAAACGGGCGTCCGACGCGCCCCGGAATCCGATCAGCTCGGCCGGCGCGCCGGTGGCGTCGGCCACCGACGCCGCAACACCCGTGACCACCGGTGAGTCCTCCGGCACCTCGAAGGAATCGGCGAAGAACGACACTTCGACGTTGGCCTCGAGATCGGGAAAGCGTTCCTTGGCCAGCCCAACCGCGGCGCGCACACTCTCAAGCACGTCCTCTTGAGTCTCCTGCGGGACGGAGCGGCGGTCGACCTCGATGACGCAGGAGGCGGGGACGATGTTGACCTTCGCACCGCCGGATATCGTGCCGACGTTGATGCTCGGCCCCCCAAGGACCTCGTGGGAGATGTCGGGAAGTGTCTCCTCGAGGTGCAGGACGATCTCGGACATGTGCCTGATGGCGTTGACGCCGCGCTCCGGCGCAGAGCCGTGGCCGGCAACGCCCGTCGTCGAGACGCGCAGCCAGCATGCGCCGCGCTGGGCCCGGACGACCCGGAGCGAGGTTGGCTCTCCGACGATGGCCAGGTCGGGAGCGATGATGCCCTCGGACACGAGGTAGCCGGCGCCCTTGAATCCCATGGTCTCCTCGTCCGAGACCAGCGCAAGCTCGAGCGTGCCCTCGATGGGCGCGCCGGCAGCTCTCAGGATCTCGACGGCCTCCAGCGCAGCCGCCACCGGGCCCTTGGCGTCGGCCGTGCCGCGCCCGTGCATCCAGCCGTCGGCGATGGCTCCGTCGAACGGATCGCTCGCCCACAAGGCATGATCGCCCGCAGGGACGACGTCGATGTGCGAGCAGTAGCAGACCGTGCGCCCTTCGCCTGCGCCGAGGCGGGCGACCACGTTCGGCCGGCCCGGGGCGGCCTCGTGGAGGCTCACATCGAGCCCGGCCGCCTCACACAGTTCCGCCGTCAGCGCCCCCGCGGCGGCTTCCTCGCCGGGGGGGTTCTCCGAGGCGGTGCGGACCAAATTCTGCAGCCGTCCGATCAGGCGATCCCGATCGATCAGGTGTGCGAAATGCTCGGCGTTAAGCGTCACGCTGCGGGAGACTGAGACGCGTGGAATTGACCGGTTACCAGCTTTTCCTGCTGCTCATGCTGATCGTGTGGCCGCTGGGCATCGTCGGCCTGCTCGTGCTCATGAGCCGCCTCGAGAAGTACGTGGCGCGCCGGACCGCCGAAACTCCAGAGGAGGCCGGCATCGAGCCGACCTCGGGCGCCTCGTCCGATCCGGAGGTCAAGATCATCTTCGGCGACACCGTCGTGGGAGAGCGGGAATAGGGGCACGGCGAGATCGTAGCCCGGCGCGTCAAACCCGGGCGATGCAATCGACTTCGACTTGGGCCCCCTTGGGAAGGGCGGACACCCCCACCGTGGC
>JALZIO010000232.1 GCA_030860245.1 Actinomycetota bacterium
GCTTGGGATCTCTGGGTGTGCCCGTGCCTCGAAGGCCGTCCGGACGCTCGAGGTCCGGGTGAGCGCCCGAGGGCGATTCAGCCGCCGGCTGGGATCGGTTCGCGGGCTTGCGGGATGCCGCGTCAGCGCCCATCTCACAGGTCCTTCCTCCGCCGCGACCGTGGCTTAGCAGGCTCAGTCGGCCTGATCTGCTACACATCTTCCAGCGGAGGCGACGTACGGTCATAGGCTCCCAAGGCGGCATACGGGGAGCGCGACAGCATCAGACCGAGGGTCTCTTTGGGACGGGCAAATCCGTCGGAAGGCGGGACGCCGCAAAGCGAACGGGCCTCTTAGGGGGCGGCCGGCATCGGAGCAGACGGCTGGCACCGGAAAGGAAGTCAGCCCGTGGCCGGTGCCGCAATATCACTTCGCGCCTTCGTCGGCACCTTCGTAGCGGTAGCCCTCTCGCTGGTGCCGATGGCGGCTACCGCTTCGGCCGCCGTGCCCGAGCTTCGCGGAGTACAGCTGCACTCGCTCTGGTCGAGCTCCTCCGGGGCTGAGATGGACCGCGAGCTCGACCTGGCCGGCGATGCCCACGCCAACACGGTCCGGGTGGACGTTGTGTGGGCGAGTCTCGAAACCGGTGGCAAGGGGGAGTATTCGTCCTGGTACCTGGAGCGGCTCGATCGCTTCATCGCCGGCGCCGACGCTCGGGGGATGAAGGTGATCGTCACGCTGTGGTCGAGTCCGTGCTGGGCCTCATCGGCACCCGAGAGCCTCAAGCAGGGCTGCGCAGGGGCGTGGTGGACTCGGGGCGTGGGCTCCTATCCGCCCGCTCGCCCGAGCGACTACGGCGATATTGCGCAGTTCGTCACGGGCCGATACGGGCCCAAGCTCGCGGCGCTCGAAGTCTGGAACGAGCCGAACCTCAAGGACTCCGACTACTTCTGGAAGACCTCGGACAAGGCGGGCGAGTACGCGAAGCTCCTCAAGGCCGCCTACCCGTCGGCCAAGACGGGCAACCCCGAGGTGCCGGTGCTGGCTGGGGCGATGGCCTTCGCCGACCGTCCCTTCCTCGACGCTCTCTTTGCCAATGGCATCCAGGGCTATCACGACGGCATCTCGGTCCACCCCTACAACGAGTGGCGTCATCCGGCCGACCGGTGGCGGAACGACTGGCGGAAGTTCACGCTCGTACCGGGGATCGAGTGGATCCGCCAAGGGCAGGAGGCCGCTGGGGACGTGAAGCCGATCTGGGTGACCGAGTTGGGGTGGACGACCGGGACCAAGAGTGGCTGGCGCGTGACCGAGGCCCAGCAGGCGGATTTCGTCGGAGCCTCGTTCTCGGTCCTGGCCAAGATGCCCTACGTGGAGGCGGCGATCATCTACAACCTCCGCGAGAAGGGGGACGATCCGTTCAGCCATGAGGACAACTTCGGCCTGGTGAGCCGCGATTTCACGCCCAAGCCCGCCTACGCTGCGTTCCGCCGGGCGTTGCGAGGGACTGCTCCTCCGCGCCCGCGGGTCACCTTGAGGCTGCGCCTGCGCGGCCGGTTCGCCTACGCATACGGCACTGGACCGAAGCGAGGCAGGGTGCGCCTCTCGCTGGCATGGTGCCCGCGCGCCCCGAGCAGAAGCATGACGGTGAAGGTGAGCCGCAGGGGCGGCTTCCGGCGGCGCCTCGGGGCGACCAAGCGACTTACCGGCTGCCGCGTGACCGTGCGCCTGCACCGTCGTCGCTCCGTTGCCGCATCCGCAGGATCCGGAGGGCGACCGCGCTTCCATCGTGCTTCCCCGACCGCAGCGACAGCGGCGCGCGAGGCCGCGCTGAGGCCTCGGCGCTGACCGGCGTCTGGTAGGTAATCCGGCCTTCGAGAAGAGAGCGCAGAACCGGAAACCGCCCTCAGCAGCGGGACTTTGTCGCGGCCAAGTCGAACCGGGTGCGCTCCACGGCGAGTAGGGTATGGCGCCAAAATCGTGATGCTCGTTGTCGGAAGTCCCGCTCTCAGGCGTCCCGGGGGTCAGCGCACGATGTCTCTCCGCCTGGACCTTGCCGGCCGCCTCATCGGATGGACGGCCACCACAGACGCGGATCTGATCGTGCTCGACCGGATCTTCAATGGGATCGAGTACGACGTCTCACACGTGCGGACCCCCCGTCATCGTCGACCTGGGAAGTCATGTGGGCGCTTCGGTTCTGTACTTCGCGCGCAGATTTCCCGAAGCCCGCATCATCGCGGTCGAGCCAGATCAATCGAACTTCCGCAAGTTGTCGCGTCCCGCTTGAGGCGAATCCGCCAAGACGGCGAGACCGGCAACGCTTCGCGCTGGTCACCGTGCTCGCCCGCGCAGGTCCCGCGCTGGCTGATGAAAATGCCAAGCACGGTGAGGGTGGCCCACCGCGCGAGGTAGCCTCCGGGGTCGATGCGCTCCCCGACGCCGATGCAGTCAGCCGGCCTTCACTCGCTCGGCCGGCAGGTGGCCGAGGTCTTCCGACTTGCACGAAGGGTGAGCCGACTCGGTGCCGACGGCCGGGCCCGGGCGCTGATCCTGGTGCTCGGACTGTCGCTTCCGATCAAGCGCCGCATCTCCTTCCTTCGGCCGCGCGGCGTGCGGCTTCGTCTGCGCAAGCTCGGCCAGGAGCTTTCGTTCACGGTCGCCGACCGCGCGGACTACGTGATCCTCGACGAGGTTCTGGTCGCCGAGGCCTACGACCTTCCCGAGCTGAGGGAGCCGAGGGCGATCGTCGACCTGGGCGCGAACGTCGGTGCCTCCGTGGCCTTCTTTCACCTGCGCTATCCGCAGGCGATCATCCTCGCCTGCGAGCCGAGCCCGGCCGTGTTCAGCCGCCTCCAGCAGAACGTGGGGGCGATGAAGAACGTGAGCCTTCGCCGCACGGCGGTGACCGACCGCAACGGCTCGCTGCCGTTCCGGGTCTCAGACGAGAGCCTCATGTCCTCCCTCGATTTGAGCGGGCCCGGCCGCGTGGTCACGGTCGAGGCCCGTACCCTCGATGATCTGATGGTGGATCTCTCCCTCGATGAGCTGGATCTCTTGAAGATCGACATTGAGGGCGCCGAGTTCGACGTGCTGCGATCGTTCTCAGGGCTGGACCGCACGCGTGCGGTGGTGGGGGAGGTCCACTTGGACCTCATGGAGCAGAGCCTGGACGAGTTCTTCGCCCTGCTGGAGGGCTTCGAGGTCCGCAAGCGGCAAATGGCGCTCCCCGACATTCCCGGCGCTGACCGCTGGCTGTTCGAGGCGCGGCGCACCCAGCACAGCCCGTAGCCTTCGCCAGCCCCGATTGCCGTGGACATTCGTCCAGCGCGCCTTGGGCGTGTTTTAGGGG
>JALZIO010000255.1 GCA_030860245.1 Actinomycetota bacterium
GGCGCGGATTGTCGTTCGCAATGGTTCTGTTCGTCGCTGCGCTCGAGGGGGTGCCGCGCGACGTGCTCGAGGCAGCGATGGTGGACGGGGCCAGCGCATGGCAACAACTCCGCCGCGTAACGATCCCGCTTCTTAGACCGCAGATACTCACCTTCTTGATGCTCACAACAATCACAACCTTCGGAATCTTTGGCCTCGTTTATTTCCTCACGCGCGGCGGCCCCGGCAACGCCACGGAGATCATCGGCATCTACATCTACAACCAGGCGTTTCAGTTCTTCGAGATCGGCTACGGGAGCGCCGCCGGCGTCCTTTTGCTGGCCATTCTCCTCGGTCTCGGCACCTACTACGTGCGGTTGATGAGGGACCAAGTATGAGCCCCGATGTAGCCACCGAACAGAAAGTCGCAAGGGGGGAAAGGCGATCCTCGCGGAGCCATAGCACCGGAAGGATCGGCGCCTACCTTCTGCTGAGCGCTCTCGCCCTCTTTGCCCTGATTCCCTTCTCGTGGCTCCTGCTTGCGGCCTTCGATGGCGATGCATCGATCTCCGTCCAGGTGCCCAAGACGTGGACGATCGCGAACTTCACCAACCTGTTCGCCAACGAAGACGGCGTGCGCCTGATGGTCAATAGCTTGATCTACGCCGGTGGAGCCACCACCATCCTCGTGGTGGTCACCACCTTGGCCGGATACGCGCTGTCGCGTTATGACTTTCGCGGCCGCCGGGTGCTGATGCTCGGAATCCTTCTCACGCGTGTCATCCCTCCTACTGCGACCATCGCTCCTTTGTATGTAATCGCCACCGATCTCGGCTTCCTCAACACCTACCACGGCGTCGTTCTGATACTTGCCGCGATCGAGGCGCCTCTGGCCCTGTGGATAATGAAGGGCTTTTTCGACACGGTCCCGATAGAGATCGAAGAGGCGGCGTGGGTCGACGGCGCCAACCGACTGCAAGCCGCCTTCCGGGTAGTGCTGCCGTTGGCCGGCCCCGGTGTTGGGGCCGGCGCGCTCATCGCTTTCATCGGTGCATGGAACGAGTTCCTCATTCCTCTCGTCCTGATCTCCGATCAAGACAAGATTCCGATCTCGATTGGGCTGTTTCGGGCCTGGGTGTCCTACACGCAGGTGGACTGGGGCTTCCTCGCCGCCCTCGCTATTATCTACGTCATCCCCGCCGTGGTGTTCTATGCTCTCGCTCGGCGCGCACTACAGGCTTCACTTGCTGGGGGTCTTGCGGGGACCTAGCTCGCCCTGAAACAGCCGGCGCTATCCCACTTAGGTTCTGGACATCGTGCGAGCGACACAGGTGATTGGTTTCGGGGTTCGAAGCTTACTTGGTTGGTCGGTTGCCACTTAGATGCAGCCGCAATCTCTTCACCTTGCGGAAATCGCGAAGATTGCGCGTAAACAACGGTCGCTTTGCGTGCAGAGCCGTGGCCGCTATCAAGGCGTCTGGCAACCGCAGCCCAGACTCTCGTCGGATGCGCCCGGCCTCTTCCGCCACCACTCGATTCACGGGCACCTCCTCGAACTGTTCCAGCAGCCGGTCGATTATTGCCTCGTCGGCTTGCGTCCAACTGTAGAGCTCAGCCCGGCTCACCACCGAATAGGAAGATCCGCTGAACACCGCAGAGAGAGAACTCTTCCCGCCCAGGTGATCGATCAACACGTCAGTGTCGAGAACAACCTTAGCCATATCCTCGATCCCACTCATCGCGAGAGGGAG
The DNA here is from genome assembly GCA_030860245.1 of Actinomycetota bacterium. Classification (GTDB taxonomy): domain Bacteria; phylum Actinomycetota; class CADDZG01; order CADDZG01; family WHSQ01; genus JACDDL01. The sequence goes on from JALZIO010000255.1 coordinate 1,731, forward strand.
ACTGGATGCTGGGGATTGCACCCTCGGTCTCTGCAAGGGCAGACTCGATATCGCCCGGCGTTGCCTCCCGACGCAAAAAGCGATCGATGGCCTCACGGATCAGCGCCGATTTGGTCACAGCAGCTGCACGTGCACGCCGCTCGAGCCTGCGGTCTTGCTCCTCGTCGAGGTATATCTGAGTCCGCTTCACGATGTACGTCAGTATACACCGCGGCGGGGAGGTAAACGAAGCCTGCGGCGTCGCTCCGCTAGGCGCTGCCGTTGGCCGATCGAGCCAGCTTCGCCACCTCGACGCTCGCTTTGAGCGCCTCCATGAGATCGACGACCGGACTCGGTAGCTCCTCTTGGGGCTCAGGAATGACCTGCGCATCATCGACCTTGCTTCGCAGGAGCTCGAGGAGGCGCTCGCGGTACTCGTCGCGATGCCGGGCCGGATCCCACTCGCCCGCCAGCGCTTCAATGAGTTGCCGGGCCACTCGCAGCTCCCGCTCCGGCGCCCCTTCGGAGGGACGCATCCAGATCTGCTTTGGGTCTCGGACCTCGTCCGCATAGAAAAGTGTTTCGAGTATCAGGAGGTGCTCGCCGGGTCGGACGGCGGCGAGGTACTCCTTCGTTCGCATCACGAATCGGCCCACGGCCACCTCCGCGGCAGCTTCCATGGCCTTGTACAGGAGCCAGTACGGGCGGTCGGCTCCCACGCCGTACCCTGGAACCACGTAATAGCTCTTGTCGAAGTGGACGGGGTCGATCTCTTTGAGATGGACGAACTGCTCCACCTCCAGCGATCGCGTCTGCTCGGGGGCGACCGACACCAACTCTTCGGGCGTGACCGTCACCACCCGGCCCGGCTCGATCTCGAATCCCCTGACGATCTCACCCCAAGGGACATTGGTCCCCTCGCGCGCCTGATCGGTCACCTCCTCGCGGGGTTCGCCGGTTACCTCCGTCCGGGGCATCTCCCTCGGTGGCTCGCTGCCGAGTGGCCCCGGAGAGGGCTCTGGTTCCGTCCCGTCGAACCGTGGTGGCGCCTGTTCGGCTGGCGACTCGTGCTCGGCTGGTGCGATGTGCTCGGGCGCAGGGCCGGAGGCCACCCGCCGGTACCGGATTCTCCGGCCGGTCTGGGCATCGTACTGATGGAACCGCACGTTCTTGGGAGCGGTTGCGCTGTAGAGCTTGACCGGTATGTTCACCAGGCCAAAGCTGAGCTGACCGGTCCAGACCGCCTGCGGCATAAGGAGTATCCTTGGTTAGGGGCTGGAGAAGAACGGTTTGCGGAGGTCGATGAACTTCACGTTCTCCATGATGCCGGCCCACTCCTCTTCGGAGCCCATCTCGGGAGCTTCCTTCTTCTCGCCGACGCGGGCGTCCTCCTCCGAAGTGAAGTAGATGAACTCGCTGAACTCGTCGTCCTGCCAGGCGCGGACGCTGCCAATAACGTCCGGCCGATTTTCCTGCATCCACGTTTCGCCTTTGGTCTCCATTTCTCCGAGCCGTTGCTTGTCCTTCACCCGCCCTTGAATGACCTGTACGAAACCGGCATCGTCGGATCCACCGACCAACGTAAGGTCGACCTCGGTGCTGTCGTAGAACCGCACTTCACCTTCGAAAAGCTTCTCGGTCTCCGTCCACCACTCACCTTGTTCGGGTCTGTCGCTGTTCGTCCTGGCCGCTTCTTCGGACTCGAAGCGTGCGAGAGTGATGAACTCTCCGTCATCCGAAACACCCGCCGTGCTCCCGAGGAAGCCTTCTGCGCCCGGCTTCAGATTGCGGTCCCACTCCTCCATGCGATTCCACAACGCAACTGCATCGCCCGTGCGACCTTGGATGACTTGTGCGAACATGGCTCCCCTCCCGCTCTAGTCGTGCCCAACGTGCCGCTTCCGCCTTTGCTTCAGACTACCGGGTGCCGGCCCCGCCCGCCAACGACAGGGCGATAGGATCCGAAAGGGACAGGACACGTCAAAGGCAGTCAAAGAGAGAGTGGGATATATGGGAAAAAGCGGACTGACGAGATCAACACGCAACAAGATGCTTGCCGGGGTCTGCGGCGGCCTGGCCGAATATTACGGAATCAGCTCCAAGCGCATCAGGTGGGCCTTTTTCCTCTTCGGCCTGTTCGGCGCCGGCGAGGTCATCTATGTCATCCTGTGGATTCTTCTACCCAAAGGCCGCTAAGGGCTGCTCACTTGATCCCCGTCATCGCAATCGACTGGGTGAAATGCCGTTGAAGAATCAAGAAAACCAGAATCACGGGGATAACGACCATACAGGAGCCAGCCATAAGCTGACCGTAGTCGGCCTGATACTGGCCCTCCCTGGCAAAAGTGGCGAGGGCAACGGGCAGCGTGTACATCTCGTCGGACGTAAGCACGACGAGCGGCCAGAGGAAACCGTTCCAGGCTTGCAAGAACGTAAATATCCCAAGAGCAGCTAGCCCCGGGCCGAGCAGGGGAAGGACAATGCGTATGAACACAGTCCATTCGCTCGCGCCATCCACACGCGCTGCATCCAG
>JALZIO010000268.1 GCA_030860245.1 Actinomycetota bacterium
GTGAGGTCTGTAGGAGAGACCTCGGGGCCGGCCAGGGAGCGGGTCAGGGTCCACCTGCTCGATTTGCTCGATACGCTCCCGGCGGACGACGTTCGGGCAATGGCCGCTCGCCGCAGTCTCGCCCTCGCTCTCTTCTGACCACCACCGCCCTGAGGGGTATCCACCGCCCCGCAATCCACAGTGGGGGGAACAACCGAACTCTAAGTAGCGCTCAGTACACTCGCATACACAATGGGGCGCAAGCTGGACGTTGATACTCAGATGGTTGAACGACTCCAAAGCGGGGACGAGGCAGCGCTGCGCGAGGCAATAAGGCTCTACGGGGGAGTGGTTTTGGGAATGGCCCGTCGGATCCTCCTCGAGCCGGCAATGGCGGAGGAGGTCGCTCAGGATACCTTCCTCGCCCTGTGGCGCCGGCCGGGCGCATTCGACCCCTCGAGGGGGAGCTTGCAGTCGTTTCTTCTGGGAGTTGCAAGGAACAAGGCGATCGATCTGGTGCGCAAAGAGGAAGCGCGGAGCCGCGCAGGGGATCTGTTGATGGCCGAGGCAGAGACTGCACAAACGGTGGAGAACCCAACCGATCGCTCTGAAGAGAGGCGGGAAGTTCGGGATGCTCTCTGTCAGCTGTCGGAGGTCCAACGGGAAGCGATCGTGCTTGCCTACTTTGGCGGACGGACGTACCGGGAGGTTGCCGCCGAGCTCGGCATTCCGGAGGGCACCGCGAAAACGAGATTGCGTGACGGCCTCATCAAGCTGAAAGACGTTTTGAACAAATCGGGCACAGCCGAAACATAGGAGCCGGGAAGATGGATCGACCACACGAGGAGTACAAGGACCTTGTGGTGGCCTACGTCCTCGGCGCGCTTTCACCCGACGAGCTGGCCGAAGTGGCCGACCACATCGCCTCGTGCGCCACGTGCTTCGAGGAGGCGAGAGTCCACTTGCAGGTCACCGACGAGCTTGCGCTGACCGTCGATCCCGTACCGCTTCCCGCCGGTTTTGTCGATGGGGTGCTGGCGCTGGCCCAAAGGAGGGACCCGGCCCCCACCGAGACACCGGAATCCGCAGGCGCGCAGGTCCTTCCGTTTCGAAGGCGGGCTCTCGGTGGTGCTTTGGCTGCTGCCGCCGCCGTGGTCATCGGTGTGCTGGGCGCAGGGTTTCTCGATGCACGCTCGGATCTGCAGAGGAGCAGGCAGGTAATCACCACTCTGACCGCGGCGAGTGGTTTGGACTTGTCGGGCGCAGGGGGATCCGAAGGGCAGATGGTGCCGTCGGGGGACGAAGCGTTGTTTGTTGCCGCGGGGCTGCCGGAGCCTCCCGCCGGCCACACCTACCAGTTGTGGGCATTGCAGGATGCCCGGCCCCGGAGCCTCGGCACCTTCGGTGTTGAAGAAGGCCAGGCGGTGGTTCGGATAGATGATCCGGTGGAGGGGGTCGATGCCATGGCGGTTACGGTCGAACCCGAAGGCGGTTCGGCCCAGCCGTCAACCGACCCGGTGATGCGCAGCGCCTAAGCCTGCGAGACTGGGTTCATGAAGATCCTTCTCATCGCCAACCCCAGTTCGGGCGGTTCCGAGGCTGACACTGTCGCCTCGATCGAGGGCATACTCACCGATTCGGGAGACGTGAGGCGCCTGGCGCCGTCCCTGGAGGGCTTCGACCTCGAGGTGACCCAGGCCGCCCGGGACAGGGAGGTGGTCGTCGTCGCCGGGGGGGACGGGACCTTCAGCCGCGTGGTCAACGCGTTAGAGACCCGACTGGACGAGCTCGTGTTCGCACTGGTGCCGACCGGTACCGGCAATGATCTCGCTCGCACCCTCCATCTCCCCGAGGACCCATCCGAGGCCGCACGCATCGCGACCGGCGGCACCGAGCGCTCGATCGACGTCGGGCGGGCAACGGGCGCCGGGGTGCAGGGACTGTTCGTCAACGCCTGCCTAGGGGGTTTTCCCGTCGCGATGAACCAAGCCGTAGACCAGGACATGAAGTCGCGCTTGGGCCCGCTGGCTTTCTGGGTCAGCGGAGCCAAGGTGGCGGCCAATCTGCCCCGCTCCACGGTCACCCTGAACGGGGCCGAGGTCACGGACTGCGTTGCGGTTGGGGTCGGCAACGGCAAGACGAGCGGCGGGGGTGTGAGGCTGTGGCCGCAGGCGGCCATCGATGATGGCATCTTTGACGCCTGTGCGCTGCCGGCTGCGGATGCCGCTGCCGCCGCAAGGCTTGCGTTGAAGGTAAAGGGTGGAACGCACGCCGAGCTCGATGACGTGGAGGTGACAACGGGGCCGAGGATCGAGGTGGACTCGGACCCTCCGATCGAGATGAACGTCGATGGAGAGCTCATCGGAATCACCACTCCAGTAACCTTCGAGCTTGCCGGGCGCGCCACGATCAAGGTCCCCACGGCCTCCTTGCGGAAGTAGCCTACGCCTAGAGCTCCGGCGTATTAGCGCTTGAAGAACTGATAGGCAAGCAGCGACGCCACTTCCCTTACGAGCTCTCTTGCCTTGGTCGAACGGCTTCGCGCCAGCTGGGTGTAGGACGCGGGGCTAGCATAGACACCTTTGAACCCGAGATCCGAAGCGATGCGCTTGATGCGCTCCGAGTGGAGTGGGTCCGAAACCAACAGCACCGAGGAGACGCCCTGCTGAGCGGCGATGGCTCGCACGGCGCGCAGACTCTGAAATGTCGTGCGACCCTCCGACTCGGCCAGGACTGCGTCACCGGGCACCCCCTCGGCCGTGACGTAGTTTTCCCCCGCCTGGGCCTCGGTGAAGCGGTCCCCGGCCTGCTTTCCTCCCGTGACGATGATGATGTCGGACAGGTCCTCGTTGAAGAGATAAAGCGCGTGGTCGAGCCTTGCTTGGAAAACGGGTGACGGAACACCGTCATACTGCGCCGCACCCAGCACCACTATTGCATCGGCGCCTACGACCTCGTCCTCGTGCGACTGATCCCAGATCTGGAAGCCGAGCCACAACGGATAGGCAACCAAGATGGCGACGACCACGATCGTCACGAGCACAACCGTACGGAGCGTCTTCACGGCGCCGCCTGCCGAGTGGGTGGTGAGTGTGCATTATTCACATCAGACACCACTCGGTCTGACCTAGAAGGAACCGAACAGAGCGGCCTGTTTCACTTCCTGAATCGCCTTGGTGACCTGGATGCCCCGCGGGCATGCCGCGGTGCAGTTGAACGCGGTCCTGCACTTAAAGGCGCCGTTCTTGCTCGAAAGGATTTCGAGGCGCTCGCGTGTCCCTCGGTCCCGTGAGTCGAAGATGAAGCGGTGGGCGTTGACGATCGCTGCGGGTCCGACATATCCCTCGTCGGACCAGAATATCGGACATGAGGTTGTGCAGGCTGCGCAGAGGATGCACTTTGTGGTGTCGTCGAAACGTTCACGTTCCCCCTGGGACTGAAGCCGTTCTCGCTCGGGCTCCTTGGCCAGCGGGTCGACGATGAGCCACGGCTTGACCTCCAGATAACCCTGGAAGAATGGATCCATGTCCACAACCAGATCCTTGATTAGGGGGAGGCCTCTGATGGGCTCGATGGTGATCGGCTGCTTTACGTCCTTGACCAGCACCTTGCAGGCAAGGGCATTGACACCGTTGATCAGCACTGCGTCGGAGCCGCAGATGCCATGTCCGCACGACCGCCTCAGCGCGAGCGAAGAGTCCTCATACGCCTTGACCTTGTGGAGACAATCCAGCAGCCGGTCCATGGGTTCGGCGTCGATGGTGTAGTCCTCGAAGTGTGGAGCATCGTCTTGCTCAGGATTGAATCGCTGGATTCGCAGGCGAACATCCACGCGTCAGTACTTCCTTTCCACAGGCGTGTAACGGCCAAGGGTCACATCTCTATAGGTGAGCTCGGGGTCCCCGTCGGCTCTCTTCGTAGCGTAGGTGTGTTTGAGCCAGTGCTCGTCCTCGCGCAGCTCATGATCGTCGCGGTAGTGACCGCCGCGGCTTTCGGTCCTGGCACGCGCCGAAACCACGAGCGCCTCGGCCATGTCGAGCAAAAAACCGAACTCGATATGCTCGACGAGCTCGGTGTTGAAGATCTTGCTCCGGTCACGAACCCTCGTGAGCTCGTAGCGTGATCGGAGCTTGCTTATCGTTTCGTGGACGTCGGTCAGACTGTCGGCACTTCGCACAACCGACGCCTTGTCCATCATCTCGTTCTGCAAAACCTCTCGGATGTCGGCGAGCGGCTCTTCGCCGTCGCCTTCCATGAGCGATCCGATCCACTTCTCGGCGCGCCGATGAGCATCGTCGGGGATATCGAGCAGTGGATGCGTAGAGGCGTACTCGGTCATCTCGAGGCCGCCGCGGCGTCCGAACACGACTATGTCGAGCAACGAGTTCGTCCCCAAGCGGTTGGCGCCGTGCACGGAGACGCAGGCACATTCGCCGGCTGCGTAGAAACCGGGAACGACGTCCCCTTCCGCATTGCGCTGGACCTCGGCCTTGACGTTGGTCGGGATTCCACCCATTGCATAGTGTGCGGTGGGAACGACGGGGACTCCCTCTTCCAGGGGCTCCACGCCGAGATAGGTGCGGGCGAACTCGGTGATGTCAGGGAGCTTCTTTTCGATGACTTCGGGATCGACATCGGTCAGGTCCAGGAGCAGATGATCGTTGTTCTCTCCCGCGCCGCGACCCTCCTTCATCTCGGAAAACATCGCCCGTGACACCATGTCGCGGGGCGCCAGGTCCTTGATGGTCGGCGCATAGTTCTCCATGAATCGCTCGCCGTCTTTGTTGCGCAGGATGCCACCCTCTCCGCGAGCTGCCTCGGACAACAGGATTCCCAGACGGTATAGACCTGTGGGATGGAACTGAAAGAACTCCATGTCCTCGAGCGGCAGCCCGGCCCTGTACACGACTCCCGGGCCGTCGCCGGTCAGCGTGTGGGCATTCGAGGTGATCTTGAACATTTTTCCGAAGCCACCAGTGGCGAATAGAACCGACTTGGCGTGGAATACGTGCAGCTGCCCCGTCGCAATCTCATAGGCGACTATCCCCGCGCACGCGCCGTCGACCATGATGAGGTCGAGGACGAAGAACTCATTGAAGAACTCGACGCCCTCCTTGTTGCACTGCTGATACAGCGTTTGCAAGATCATGTGACCGGTGCGATCCGCCGCATAGCAGGCTCTCTTGACGGGTGCCTCGCCGTGGTCTCTTGTGTGTCCGCCAAAACGGCGCTGGTCGATCTTGCCTTCTGGTGTGCGGTTGAACGGAAGGCCCATGCGCTCGAGCTCGTGAACCGACGTGACCGCCTCCCGGCACATGACGTCGACGGCGTCCTGGTCGGCGAGGAAGTCCGAGCCTTTCACCGTATCGAAGGCGTGCCACTCCCAGGAGTCCTCTTCGACGTTCGCCAGCGCTGCGCACATTCCACCCTGGGCCGTGCCGGTATGGGAGCGAGTCGGATAGAGCTTGGAGACGACCGCAGTCTTGACATCCTTGCCGGCGGCCAGCGCGGCGCGAAGGCCGGCTCCTCCCGCCCCGACTATGAGCGCGTCATAGGTGTGGAGGTGGGCCATTTAGGGGATCCTGCAAATCGTCGCCGGCCCGGGCACCTATCCTCCGACCGTGGGGTCGAAGGTCACGATCACCGCGGTGCCCATGATCATAAGGACGACGGTCAGCGTGTAGAGGGTGGCCTTTACAGCCGTGCGCACCGGCGGCTTGCGCAGGTAGTCGTCGATGACAATGCGCAAACCGTTCGTACCGTGAAGCAGGGCCAGGAACAGCAGAAGCCAATCGAAGGTCTTCCATCCCACGGAGTCCCACCTTCGGGCGACGAACGCGAAGTCGACCCGCTCCACGCCGCTGCCCACCAGATGCATGATGAACAGGTGGATCAGGACCAAGAAGAGCAGGAGCACGCCGCTGATGCGCATGAAGAACCATGACCAGACCTCGAAGGACGAGGGTCTGCGCTTCGCCTCGAAAGCCTCGGGCCGGTGCTTTTGGTATACCTGCTCGACGGTTGTCATGCTCCTCGAATCTAGCCCCCGCGGAACTCTACTAGGTGTCGTCTAGCATGGTGGTCGTGGCCCAAAGTCGCCGAACCGATTCAGGCATCGAGATACACCCGGTCTACACACCCGAGCAGGTCGAAACGCCCGCTGGAGAGACCGGCGCGCCGGGCTACCACCCGTTCACCCGTGGGATCTACCCCGAGATGTACCGGGAGCGGCTGTGGACGATGCGCCAGTACGCGGGTTTCGGCAGCGCACAGGAGACCAATAGGCGCTTCCGCTACCTCCTCGAGGCCGGCCAGACCGGGCTGTCGGTTGCTTTCGACCTCCCCACCCAGATGGGCTACGACTCGGACCATCCCCTGGCCGCCGATGAGGTCGGCCGGGTCGGAGTGGCCATCGATTCCCTCAAGGACATGGAGCTGTTGCTCGAGGGCATCCCTTTGGACAAGGTCTCGACGTCGATGACGATCAATGCCACGGCGGCGATCCTGTTGCTGCTCTACGAGCAGGTGGCCATCGATCAGGGGGTCGATCCGGAAGACGTCACGGGAACGACACAGAACGACATCCTAAAGGAGTACACCGCGCGCGGCACCTACATATATCCGCCCAAACCGTCCATGAGGATAGTCACCGATCTGTTCTCCTACTGCGGCGGCCGGCTCCCGCGCTGGAACACGATCTCGATCAGCGGCTATCACATGCGTGAGGCGGGGAGCACTGCGGTCCAGGAGGTTGCCTTCACCCTGGCCGACGGCATCGCCTACGTCGAGGCCGCTCTCGAGGCGGGTCTCGCAGTTGATGACTTCGCGCCGAGGCTGTCGTTCTTCTTCGCCTGCCACATGAACTTTTTCGAAGAGGCGGCGAAGTTCAGGGCGGCGCGCCGGTTGTGGGCCGAGATCATGACCACACGCTTCAAGGCCAAGAACCCTCGCTCTGCGATGCTGCGCTTCCACACGCAGACGGGTGGAGCGACCTTATCCGCCCAACAGCCCGAGAACAACATCGTCCGTACCGCACTCGAGGCGCTGTCGGCGGTGCTCGGCGGCACACAGTCGCTGCACACGAACTCATTCGATGAAGCGCTTCAGCTCCCCAGCGAAAGGGCGGCCCGGATAGCGCTCCGCTCCCAGCAGATCATCGCCCACGAGTCGGGCGTTGCCGACGTCGCCGACCCGCTCGGCGGATCGTGGCTTGTAGAGTCGCCGACCGAAGAGATCCAC
>JALZIO010000277.1 GCA_030860245.1 Actinomycetota bacterium
GCTTGGCGCAGAGCACGAAGATAGGATCCCACCTCACGTATCTCATCTGGACCCATATCAAACTCCAGACTCAGTTCAACGGCGAATTGTCTGGCGCTTTCCTCGGATCGAACTCCGGCCTCAACCAGCGTTTCGATGGGAGAGGGTGTGCCGATCACGGGCCAGAGCCTGATGGCGCAAGCGTAAAGCGATGCCCGAGCCTCGTCCGAAAGTTGATCGATCGTGCGAACGCCCCTTTCTCGGAGCGCGGCGAGCGCTTGTCTGATCCAGTCGTCTTCAAATGTCATGGCTTCCTCTAGCGCTAGGGGCTTGGGCTTAGGCCCTTATCTTCGGAAGCCCTTCAAGCCGCTTTAGCGATTCTTCTTTAGCGGTTCTTCTGCTCAAAGCACTTGTACGCCGAATACTTACGAGCGACGGGTCGTTTGGGCGCGGTCATGATCTCCTGGGCTCTCTTTTCTCTGCCGTGTCTACGATGCCCTCGGCGATGACCTTCAGCTTCATATTCAAGGTCTGGGAGGTGTTGCGTAGGATGCTGAATGCATCGTCGCGGTTTACTCCCTCTTGCGCCATCAGGATGCCTACCGCATTGGAGATGACACCTCGTGTGGCCAACGCCTCCTCTAGCTGCTGCGCCTTCTGCTGGTCCGTTTCGTGCGTCTGGGCGTTGGCGAGGGTATACGCGGCGTGGGAAGCAAAGACTGCACCGCTCCGAACGTCTTCCTGGGTAAATGCATTTGGTTTCCGCGCAAAGAGGTTGAGGGCAGCGAGCGACTGGTCTGATATCTGCATGACAAAGGCCAACAGGCTGTTGACGCCTTTGTCGACGGCGGCTGCCGCGAATTTAGGCCATTGCCGGTCACTGCTTATGTCATCGATCTTAAAGGTCGCCTGATCCGCCATCGAGCTGAGGCAAGGACCCTCCCCAACCTCATACTGCACGCGATCCACTTCGGCCGCAATTTCGTCCGTTGCACCAACCATCTTGATCTCCTTGCCTTTCATGCCCTTCGTGACTAAAGACACTCCACAGAAGTCGGCTCCATCTATGCAGGCGACAGCCAAGCGGGTAATCCGGCTGATGGTGCTGTCGATATCCTCCTCCGAGACAAGGATGCCGGCGAGCTCCTGCAGGGCGTCGCTGAGTTCGGCTCGGGGTTCGAAATTGGTCAAGGCTCTCCTCCCTCCCGGTCGGATCGCGGACGGGGTCTCACTCAGCCTGAGAATATCTTGCCTTGCTTCCGGCCGGCGATGGGCAGAACGCTTCCACCGGTCTCGAGTGCAACTCGACCTCGCGCTGGGCCACCCCGGGCGGGCGCGGATGTTGCTGTGGTTAGGAGGGTGCCGTCGGCCGGATCATCTCGATTGCACCCGAATAGTTGTCAGGTCCCTTTTCTATCCTCTACCGGATTGGATACTCCGGCTCTAATGCCCTCGAGTTGCGCTGCGAAGGCCAGCCCAAGGAAGAGCGCCAGCGAGCTGAGATAGGTCCACAACAGGATGCCGATGATGCCTGCGAGTGGCCCATAGGTCTCCCCGAACTCTTTGCTGAAACGAAGGTAGAGGAAGAGGAGCCAGGTGAAAACCGACCACAGCAATGCTGCGAGGCCCGAGCCCAAGGAGAGCCACGACGCCGTCGGCTGCCGGCGATGGGGGGCCGTCTTGAACAGGAGCGAGAACGCGATAACGACGATCAGGATGCCCACGGGCCAGCGAGCGAAGGACCACACCTTCAGGAGGCTGGTGCTCCACCCGCCCACCGACCTTCCCGCATAACCTATAGCCGACCCCATGGTCAGCAAGAGGAACCCGAGGAACGTGAGGGCGCCGGCGGAGCAAGTCAGCAGGAAGGCTTGCAGGTATTTCCGGAGCACCGGCCGGTCCGTCTGCACACCGTAGATGCGGTTTGCACCACGCTCCAGGAGGGCCATGGCGATCGTGCCGGAGATCAGCGCCACTCCGAGCCCCACCACGAACGCGCTGGTCCCCGACCCCCCTCCGGCACCGGCGCCTTGGTGAAATGCCTGGGTCAGGACCCCGGTCGCTGGTCCGGGCACGAGCCTGAGGAGCGTCTCCTCGAGTACCCGCCTCAAGGGCCTCTGGTCCAAAATGGTCGTTAGCGCCACCGCACTGATGAGTCCGGGCAGCGCAGTCAGCGTAAGCTGAAATGCAACCGCCCGGGCGTGGCTGAACCCATCCGCCGCGATGAAGCGCGCCAAAACATCTTTCGCCAGTTGACCCCCTCCGGTCGCCATCAAAGTATGGAGGCGTCATCCCCCTGAAGCTGATAGGTCTCGGGGACGGTCGACGCAGTGCTCATCTCAAAATGTCCTGGGAAGGCCGGCCCCTATCAGCGAAGCAAGGAGGGCGAGCTTTGGTGCGCGGGGCCTGACCCAAGACCCGGCTATCCGGTGTCGGATCCCTCTGCGAGCGACCTGTCGTCACCGGCTGGGCCAGGCGGCCACCCTGGCCCAGCCGGCTCGAGGCAGAGGCCAGGCGGTTGGCGGCCCTTGCAACGAGCGCGGCCTAGGATCGGCGCAAGCGTTCACCCACCCGTTCACGGGCTTTGTGGGCGCCCCGGCGCTCCCAAACGATGATGGTATTGCCCGCCTGCTCGAAGATGCGAGCGAGCCTCCAGCCCTGTTCCCACCTGTTGTTGAGCTGGCGATTGAAGTTAGCCATGTTGATGCCGCCTTCGTTCACTTCAGCTTCGTAGTGATCGGCCGCCATTACCTTCCTCCTTGTTTGCTCGAACTTGCTGCGCTTATTCCCACAAAGGCCGCGAAGCCCCCGTGGCGGGCCCCCAGAGCCACTATGCGGTGAGATGACACCTCACCCTCCCTGAATATTCATACGCATGTGACGCCGACGGATTACGCACCCGGTGGAGGCAACTCATTCATCCGATGTTTGAGCGCTGACTACTGCCCGGAGGCTGTCAGCGCAACTCGACGTTGCGCTGCGCCACCTGTATGTGCGGGTTTTGCCCCAGTTCGGCGGCCCCTTCGTCCCGGGTTATCCCCAAGCGCCGAGCGAAGGAGGGTCCACTCTTCACGATCGTTCCCTGGAAAGACACATGCTGCCCCGCACTCGCCTCGAAGGCCGATTCGGTGGGTTGCGTAAGCCGGACGAAGACCCGACTCTGTGTATTGCCGATCCAGAAGCCTTCGTCGGCTGGAACCGACTCTATGACGACCCCTTGCCCGCTCACCTGTTGACCAACGTACGGCTTGAGCCCCGCGGCAGAGGCGATTGTCTGCGGGCCTCCGGCGATTTTCAAGGGGCCTTGCGGCCGAGCGGGCGGCCGCGGGCCACCGAGGAAGTTGGCTAAGATCAAGCCTGCTGCGACCGCCGCGGTTGTGGCTGCGACGGCGGTCGCCTGGGAGCCGGGGGTCTGGAGGCGCTGACCGATTTGCTGCTTGAGGTTAGTCAGCGCCGGTATCGGCCACAGCGCTGCAAGCGGTCTGCGTCGCTGCAGCACGGGTTCGCTCAGGCTCGAGCAATGCTCGCACTTCAGCAGGTGATCTCCGGCATCGAGCGCCTGTTGTCGACGCTGGTCGCCCGCGGATAATGCGACGAGCACCTGACGGCAGGTCGCACTCGGCGGATTTGTTTTTTTGAGGGCCAGAAGGTAGTCGACCCGCAGTTTGGCGCGCGCCCTCGCAAGCTGCACGGCGACGCCTCCCGGGGTGGAATCCATCTCCCGAGCCAACGTCACCGTGTCCTTCCCGCCAACGCGCTCCACAATTGCGGTCTTCTCTCTCGGCGACAGCTTGGCCAAGGCGGCAGAAACCGCCGCACCCTCTTCTTGCCTCAGGGTCTCTTCCTCGGGGGTGGGAGGTGTTCGCAGATCTACGAGGCGATGCAGGTGATCTCGGCGCCGGGTTTCTTGCCGCCCGAGGGACGCCGCGAGGTTCCGAGCGGTTACGACGGCGTACGCGGTAAGCCCATCGTCGCTAATGCGGGGACGCGCCTCGATGAGCCGGGCAAGCGTTTCCTGAACCAGGTCCTCGACGGCCTCAGGATCATGGACCCTCGCTCTTAGAACCCGGCGGACTATCGGAGTTAGCTCGAGGACGTCTGTGTGTTGGTCCGACTCAGCCTTCGACGGCTCTGATAAGTCCTGATCCCTGCTCACAACCCCAGCCTCCCCATGAGTTCATGGTACCGGCACAAGGCGATGAACTTCACTCCTAGGAGGATAAGGACCCAATGGCCAGTCGGGATTGAGGTGCCTCAGCAGGCGCTCCTCTGGAGGCGACCTCGCTCTCCCTGCCTCTGCGTAATGTCCGAACCCTTTAGCCGTACCACTAATTGAGACCATATTCCGGGCGGATGCGGCAATGGGGCTAGTCGAGCAGGCGAGGGGCATGCCCGACGCCAGAACGGGAGGGCAAAGAGGTGGAAATACCGAAGCAGCAGATACTCGAGTTCGTTCAAGGCGGATCCGGAAGTATGGGACGGGCCGCCGAAGAGCTTCCAGATTGTGTGGACGTCGAACGGGACGCAGGGTTGTTGGCAGCCTTCGGAATCGACATTCCGGCGCTACTCGGCCACTTCGACGGCGGCGCGCATCATGCGTGAGCTTGCGCACAGCCTGAGTGAGCTGAGGCTGCACGGGAGTTCCCCACTTACAGCGCACACGGAGACGCCGGCGCGTTCAACCAACTGGATCTGAGGATAAGCGGCTGCGTGTTTGTCCCAGCATCACAACAACGTTCATGAACTAGCGAAGGAGAGGAACATGGAGCAATTTCAAGACGGCTTGGGAGATGCATGGGGATCCATCGCTACATTTCTCCCCAAGCTATTGGGTTTCCTGCTGATTCTCATCATCGGGTACTTCATCGCCAAGGCGATATCCAAGATTCTCGACCGAGTACTCGAGCGTGTGGGGTTTGACAAGGTGGTCGAGCGGGGGGGTGTCGGTAAAGCACTCGAGAGCTCGAAATACAACGCCTCATCCATCCTGGGGAAGATTGTTTTCTATGCGTTGTTCCTCTTCGTGCTGCAGCTGGCCTTCGGCGTGTTCGGCCCCAATCCCATCAGCGATCTCATCCGTGGTGTCATTGCTTATCTGCCGAACATCTTCGTTGCCATTGTCATTGTTGTGATAGGTGCAGCGATCGCCGCTGCGGCGAAGGAAGTGATCGAAGCATCACTTGGAGGACTCAGCTATGGACGCGTGCTCGCGATCGCTGCCAGCACTTTGATCCTGGGCGTTGCCCTTTTCGCCGCCCTGGATCAGTTGAACATTGCAGAGAACATCGTCACCGGGCTCTTCTATGCCCTTCTTGCCATCATCGTTGGTTCTGCTGTCATCGCCATTGGCGGCGGGGGAATCAAGACCATGAGCCAGTACTGGGAGCGGGCCGCTCAAAAGGCAGAGGAGGAATCCTCCACCATGAAGGAGGAGGCCCAGGGTAGCAAGGAGCGCATCCAGCAGCGCGCCCAGGAGCGCTCCGAGCAGGCGAAGGGCTCCGGCGGCGGCGACTCGGGCGAATCGGGTGCACGTGCAGCCAGTGAATCCCGCTGAGCACGGCGACGAGGGGTTTTTAAGCTTGACGATCCGGCGAACGAGCCGCCCCGATCCGCAACCGCGCCGGCCAGTAACGAGATGCGAGCGCAAGAAAGGAGGGTGGGACGAATCCAGGAGAATTGCGAGTGCAGCATAGGGATACTCCGCGGTAACCCAGACTGGAGCAGCCCTAGAGCGACCAAGGCGGCGGCGTTCGGTTTGCGGACTCGCTCGGGGCAGACCAACGGCAACCGCGAGACGGCAAAGAGAGAAACCAACAAGGAGGAAGAATGACTCAAGATTTTCTTGGAAGCGTCGGAAGTGACGTTGTTTCCACAGACGGCAGCACGATCGGCATCGTGCAGGAGATATACCTCGATCAGGAAACCGACCAACCGGAATGGGTGCTGGTGAAGACCGGCATGATGGGTAGCTCGAGCTTCGTTCCGCTTGCCGGTGCCTCCCTAGAGGCGGACTCCATCCAAGTGCCCTTTGACGAACAGAAAGTGAAGGACTCGCCCGATGTATTAGCGGATGGTGAACTGTCACAGGAAGAAGAGGCCGAGCTCTACCGCTACTACGGCCTCGAGTATTCGGAGTCGAGCTCCGACACCGGACTCCCCGAAGGCGCTCCGGACAGCGAGCAGGGTTCCCCTGTGGGCCGCGACGTGAGCGGACCTACAACCGACGATGCAATGACTCGCTCTGAGGAGGAGCTAAGGATCGGCAAGAAGCAGCATGAAGCCGGGCAGGCCCGCCTGAGAAAACACGTTGTCACCGAGAACGTCACCGAGACAGTCCCGGTTCAGCGTGAGGAACTTCGGATCGAGAGCGAGCCGGTGACCGACACCAATGTCGATCAAGCGACGTCCGGATCGGAGATGTCCGAGGAAGAGCACGAGGTCACTCTCACCGAGGAAGAGGTCGTCGCAGACAAACAGGTGGTTCCCAAGGAGCGCGTACGCATGGCCAAGGACACGGTTACCGAGGAACGCGAGGTCTCCGAGGATCTCCGCAAGGAGCGCATCGAAGCGGAGGGTGACGTATCGGAGAAGTCCCGCTAACTTTGCCTGTCCCGTGTGAAAGCCCTCCCCGTGTGGGAGGGCTTTTGCGAAGCTCCGGCGAAAGGCGGAATCGTCGCAACTACGCGAAGGCGTCAAAAGCCGCCGGGTACACCACCCGTCCTTGAAATCGGGTTGTGTAAGCGGACAAGCGTTGCACCATCCACGCTTCATCCGGCACCTTCGAATGGGGAGGCTCGATTCCATGGCTCCGGGCGCGCTCGAAGCCGAGACGAGGATAATAGCTAGGGACTCCCTCCACGACGACCAACGGCTCCTTACGAGCGTCTGCTACGCCCAGCCCGGTCCCAACCAAGGCCGCACCTATTCCCCGGCGCTGATGGTCCGACCTGACCCCCAGAGGAGACAGAAGGAGAACAGACATCTCTTCCTTCCCTTGGAGCGCCGCGTAGCTCATGACGATATGCCCCACGATGTCCCCTTCCTCCTCCGCGACGAGAGCCAGATCGGGGACGTACTCTTCCGACCGCCGGATGTTGTGTACGAGCTCGGCCACGTCTGAACCCATCAACGGCGTAAGAAGGTCGTCGATCGCGGCGTGGTCGGCGGGCGACTCCGGCCGGACTTTTATCGCTCCTTACACCCGGTCCCGAAGGTCGACAACGCAGAATGCCCTCCGAATCCACGCACGATCAGCGCCTTTCTTCCATAAGCTTTAATAGCTTTGTGACCGTGTTCCAATTCCGAGCCGTGGCAGAGGTTCCGAGCTTTCGCTCGAAGTAATCGATTGTCAGCTTGGACCTCCCTGCGCCGTTCGGAAAACGCAGATAGATCTCCCGGCCACGGACCTCGAACTCGTCGGGCGGCGATCGATCGGGGTCGAGGTTCTCGATCGCTTTACGTGCCGGTGCATCGGCGAGGAACATGATGTGTAAGGAAGCAAAATCAACACCAGGATTGAGGAAGGGGTTTTCGGCGGCGACGCGCTTCAGCTCTGTGCGGGTTCGGAGGATGACGGAAACGCTGAGATCGAAGTTCTCCGAGATGGCTCGCTCGATGCCTCCGGCTACCTTCTTCGGAGCGGACGAGCGACTTTGAAATATGATATTGCCGCTTTGTACGTATGTGGCGACGTTCTTGTGACCCAAACCCTCGAACAGCGACCGCAGCTCTGGCATTGCGATCTTGTTCTTCCCACCGACGTTGATGCCACGGAGGAGGGCAACGTAGGTAGTCACATCGGCATCCTACGATCAAAGGAAGTGGGTGCAAGGGAGAGAGTCCCCATCTTCCGGACCCTCTCCCCCTGTGAAAATTGACTTAACCGCCCGGTTGAAGCTCTCCGTTTACCTTGAGCCTGTAGGGCGCGTACTGAGTTGGCGTGATCGCCTCAGTCGGTTCGTCGTACGTGACGATCGCTGCGACCGTCTCGGCCGATTCCCCGATGGCCCCGGTCAACCCGGCCCCGCTCAGACTTCCGTCAAAGGAAGCGTCCAGCGGCATCTCGGCAATCCATGCCTCATCACCTGCATCGGTGTAGGCCACAAGCTGCACGGTGAAGCCGCTTATGGGTGTGCGGCGGACTTCGGTCATGGAGCGCCACTCGGCCATCGACTTGCCCTGCGAGATGGATTTCCGCCCGACCTTGACCTTATCGATCCACCAACCCGGAAGGTCCACTTCTGAATCCGTCACATAGCGGAACGACAGGAGCACCCTCTCGCCGGCGTAGTCGGCGAGGTTGAAACGTTCGGTCCTCCACCCCTTCGAGTTGCCTGTGAAGCCCGGCACGTTCTGCTTGACGATGGGAATGGCGCGTGGATCAGTCATCTTCGTAGTGTCCTTGTTGCGAAGGCTCTTATACGTCCTTCCGTTGTTGGTCGAGACTTGGACAAACCCGAAGTCCCAAAGGTCCTCGGTCTTCCACTTGGTTCGAAAGGTGAGCCTTGGCTTTCCCTTAGGCACTCTCACCCGCTGGATTATGGCGCGGTCGAAGTTGGGACCGGAACCTGAGTAAAGGCCGGGGTTGCCCTCGTGGTGCGGGGGTTTGCGGTCGACTTTCCATTCAACCGGCAGGGAGGGTAGCTTCGAGGCGCCGTTGAACTTGACTTGCGAGATGGCGTCCGCAGCGACGTAGTCTCCGGAGCCGTTTCGAAGCCGGACGTAATCCGATCCGTTTGGAGGTGCGCCGGCCCTGGAGTAGCTGTGTTTGGTGCTGAAATTGATGCTGGCGTCAAGCGTGTCCGTTTGGTAGTCGGCGGCTTCGCCGCCGGTGAGAGTAGCGCCATCGCCGAGCACCCCGTCGAGCGCCACCATGGCCGCCCACCGGTGAACGGTGTCGGCGGCGGTGACCCCGGCGCCGCGATTCTCCAGGAGGTTCTCGAGGGACCTGAGCCCGTTGGCGTCGCCGCGATGAAGCTTGCGCATGAAGCCCGGCCCGTACTGATCGGCCAGGTACTCCATCATCGTGTAGGCGGCGCCGTAGTCACAGAGGATTTCTCCCTGGCCCTGATCACTCCACGCGGTCAACGAGTTCTCGGGCCCCCCCTTGTACGGGCTGGGGTTTGCGGGAGTCTGTCTTCCCATGTGGCCGAGAAAGCATTGGATATGGGAATCGAATTCCTGGTTGGTGATGGGCAGGCTCGGGTCGACGTAGTCGGTGATGGTTTGAGCCCAGTCCGACAACCCCTCGTTGACCCAGATCGACTCGTTTGGATCCTCGTAGTACTCGAGGAGGTGCTGGTATTCGTGAGCAAAGACTCCTTCGTAA
>JALZIO010000314.1 GCA_030860245.1 Actinomycetota bacterium
CGGGGATCGCCCAGGACCTCGGACTGACACCGGGACACGTCAAGGCCCTGCTCGCGCTGGATCCAGATCAACCGCAGACGATGGGGTCGCTCGCACAATCGTTCGCGTGCGATGCTTCCACGATGACATGGCTCGTGGATCGACTCGAGGAGCGAGGTCTTGTCAAGCGGGGTGGGCTGGAGAGTGATCGGCGCGTCAAGACCGTGGCGCTGACCCCCCAAGGGGTGCGCACTAAATTGGAGCTCGAAGAACGTCTGTACGAACCGCCTCGAATGATGCTCGGCCTCGGTCGAGTTGAGCTGGAAGCGATGCACGATGTCTTGAAGGAACTTGCGTTTGAAATCGACAGGCAAACCCAAACTATGTAGCTAAACCTCGAGGCGGCGCCTTGCGACCAACGCAGGATCAGAAAGCAGCAGCCTTTCGTGAGCTGCACGCGGGGGAGGCCTTCATCATTCCGAACCCGTGGGACGCGGGCTCCGCCAGGGTCTTGGAAGCACTGGGGTTCGAGGCTCTGGCGAGCACGAGCTCCGGGTTCGCGTTCACGCTGGGACGCTTGGACGCCGGCGCAACGCTCGATGAGGTGGTGGATCACTGCCGGATGCTCGATCGAGCGACGAGCCTTCCGATCTCCGTCGATCTGGAGAACGGTTATGGGCGGCACCCGGAAGACGCCGCGTCGGCCGTCACTCGAGCCGCCGACGCCGGAGCCGTCGGCGGCTCGATCGAAGACTACGACCCGGAGGGGGAGATCTACGGATTCGACCGTGCGGTGGAGCGAATGATCGCGGCGTGCGAGGCAGCCAAGCGCGTCGGCTTCCCGTTCACGCTTACCGCTCGCGCCGAGAATCACATTCGAGGCAACCCGGATCTGGATGACACCATCGCCCGTCTCCAGGCTTACGCGAGAGCCGGCGCCGACGTGCTCTATGCGCCCGGACTTCGAAATGGCGACGAGATCAGAGCGGTATGCGATGCCATCTCCAAGCCTCTGAACGTGCTCGCCCGTCCGGATTTGTCGATGAGCGAGATAACCGGTGCCGGCGGCCAAAGGATCAGCCTCGGAGGTGGTTTGACCAGCGTCGCAGTAGGTGCGATGGCGGCCGCGGCTACGGAGATGCGGGAATCCGGTGACTTCTCGTCCCTGGTCGCGCCGGGCCAGATCACGGAATGGCTCAAGGACTGAGCCATCCGGTGGCGCGTAGGGGTCCCGGCGCAATGACGAGGGAACATGGAGATTGGCGATGCGTTGTTCAAATCATGGCTCACGATGCATCGGAGAGGATCTCCCGGGAGGTTGGTTCGTGGGATGGGATCACGAGCCGGTCCCACCGTTTCGGCGGGCTCGAGTTCCGGTTCGGCCGTGTGGAGCTCGGCCATATCCACGGTGATTCCTTGGTGGATCTGCCTTTTCCCAAGAAGACCCGCGACGCGCTCATCGCGGCCGGACGGGCGGAGCCGCACCACGTGCTCCCCGACTCGGGCTGGCTCAGCCGCCGGATTTGGTCCGAGTTCGACGTAGACGATGTGATCGAGCTGTTCCGCCTCAATCACGAACGGGTCTCTAAGCGGCGCGCCGACTCGGCGAGCTGAGCGCCGGAGTCAACGGCGGTTCATTCCCACGTCAGGCGACCGAGTCGACCACCGCTTCCGAAGCAGCGCGCTGGCTGAACTGGGTCCGGTACAGCTCCTCGTAACGACCGCCGGTGGCGAGCAACTCGGTGTGCGTGCCTCGCTCCACTATCTGCCCATCTTCGACGACCAAGATGAAGTCGGCCGCCCGCACGGTAGAGAGGCGGTGCGCGATGACCACCGAGGTTCGGCCTATCAGGGCCTCAGCAAGGGCCGCCTGCACCGCCGCCTCGGAGGTGGAGTCCAGATGCGCCGTCGCCTCATCCAGAATCACCACGCGAGGGCGGGCAAGCAGCAGGCGAGCGATCGTCAGACGCTGACGTTCACCCCCTGAGAGCCGGTAGCCACGCTCGCCGACGATGGTCTCCAGGCCGTCGGGCAAAGAGCGAACCAACGACTCGAGCCGAGCGCGCCGCAGCACCTTCCATAGCTCGTCCTCCGACGCCTCCGGTTGGGCCAGGAGCAAGTTCGCACGCACCGATTCGTGAAACAGGTGACCGTCCTGCGTGACCATCCCGAGGGTTTCCCGTATCGACTCGGCGGTGAGATCCTTGACGTTCACGCCAGACAGACGTACCTCACCGCCGTCGACGTCGTAGAGGCGCGGCAACAGCTGCGCCATCGTCGACTTTCCGGCCCCCGACGTTCCCACGAGGGCCACCATCTGCCCCGGCTCGGCGCGGAAAGACACCTCGTGCAGAACCTCGACACCGCCGCGTGTATCGAGCTGCGCGACCTCCTCCAGCGACGCGAGCGACACTTTGTCCGCGGAGGGATAGGCGAAGCGCACCTTCTCGAACTCCACCGAGACCGGGCCGTCGGGCACCTTCCGGGCGCCCGGCTTGTCGGCGATCAAGGGCTTGAGGTCCAGCACCTCGAAGACCCGCTCGAAGCTTACGAGCGCGCTCATCACCTCCACCCGCGCACTGGCGAGTGCGGTCAGGGGTGCATACAGACGGGTGAGCAGCAGGGCAAGTGCGACGACCGCTCCAGGCTCCAACTGTCCCCTCAACGCGTAGAAGCCGCCGAGCCCGTAGACAATCGCGAGTGCAAGCGCCGATACAAGCGTCAAAGCGGTGACAAAAACCCATTGCACCATTGCCGTTCGCACTCCGATGTCCCTCACCCGCTGGGCTCGCTCGGCGAACTCGGTCGATTCATCCTTCGGCCGTCCAAACAGTTTGATGAGCATCGCTCCGGGCGCGGAGAAGCGCTCGGTCATTTGGGTGCCCATCGCTGCGTTGTGATTTGCCGACTCACGCTCGAGCGCCGCCAGCCGGCCACCCATTCGGCGCGCCGGGACGACGAACACCGGCAGCAGCAACAGCGCCAGCAGAGTCACCTGCCAGGAGATGCCTACCATCACGACGAAGGTGAGCAAGAGCGTGACGATGTTGCTGACGACACCCGACAGGGTGTCGCTGAACGCCCGCTGCGCACCGATGACGTCGTTGTTCAACCGGCTGACCAGTGCGCCGGTTCGCGTGCGGGTGAAGAATGCGATGGGCATGCGCTGGACGTGATCGAACACCGCGGTGCGCAGGTCGAGGATCAGGCCTTCACCGATGCTGGCGGAGAGCCAGCGAGTCACCAGTCCAAGCCCGGCCTCCACCACTGCTATGAGGGCGATAAGAGCCGCCAGTTGGACGACGACTTCCAGAGCCGCGCTCTCGACGATCGCGTCGACGACCCGGCCCGCAAGCACAGGGGTCGCGACCGCAAGCACCGCAGTCACGATGCTCAACACCAGGAACCAGGTGAGCTCGAGTCGGTGCGGCCGAGCGAATCCGCCGATGCGCTTCAGGGTTGCCTTGGAGAAAGGCCGCTTGTCCTCTTCGGCGTGCATGGTCTTGTACAACGACATCCACGCGGTGACTTCCATATCCATTAGGTACCTCCAGTATTTCTTGGGTGCTAAGCCGCCGCTCTCCTACCTTGAATCCACGGCTCTAATGTGCTTGTAGCTAGATGTTAAAGCGTCAGACAAGGCCGGAGGTCAAATGGATGGACCACCCTGGCGGGACGAGAGAGGAGCTGGAATACCGGACCGACTGCTCTTTGCACCTTCCAGGTTTGAACAGAGCGGCTCAAAGAGCCCAGCAACCCGGAACGGCTGAAGCGGCGCGCCCGTCGCGGGGAATCTTCCAGACGTCGAAATGACCTTGACCAGGTACGCTGTCCTCCGAAGGGCGGTTAGCTCAGCGGGAGAGCACTGCG
>JALZIO010000315.1 GCA_030860245.1 Actinomycetota bacterium
CGCCCATCTCGTCGCGGTCATCCTGCTTTCAAGGCCGATTCCGTGGATGGTGCTTCCAACCTCGACCCGAAGAATTTCGGGGAAGGGTGGGTTCGGACCCTGGATAGGCTTCTCGTCCATCGCTCCATTGTCGCGGACCGACACCGCGGAGCGGAGGAAACGCCTCCGCTAGTATTGATGAACATCGCCGGACGCTCAGCGCCGACGTGAGCGCACAGACCGGCTTCCTCCCAAGGAACATTCCTCAACTCTTGGGCATCAAGGTGAAGCGTGATCCGACAGAAGTGTGATTTTCCACTCGTTGTTACAGATCCGTCGAGAGCTCATCCTCGGCCACGTAGTCGGACGATTCGGTATCGGCCCAGCGGACCTTGTATAG
Organism: Actinomycetota bacterium; assembly: GCA_030860245.1. Lineage (GTDB taxonomy): Bacteria > Actinomycetota > CADDZG01 > CADDZG01 > WHSQ01 > JACDDL01. The sequence goes on from JALZIO010000315.1 coordinate 380, forward strand.
GAATGTCTCCTCGTGTGTTTGCGCGAAGGAACTGACTGCACCATGACGTCCTTCGACGACCAACTCTTGGCCGAGGCTGAACGCCGGAATCGCCGCACTTGGCTTTGGATCTGAATCATCCTTCCGTTTCCGATCAGGATCTAGCGGATCTTTCTGCCCGCAACTAAATTGCAATGTATCTACCAGCTGTGCTCGTCAGCTCGATCTCATCCGCAGAGATGATCCGGGGGTTCTTGGTGTTGTCGTTCAGCGTCACTCGGTAGATGTGTCCTGCCCCCAACATCTTGTCGGAGTAGACGTAGTCGACCCCTTGGAAGTCGAGGCTCCCGTCATCGACCACCTCGTACATGTAGTGGTACATCCGCGCATGTCCCCTAACGGGCACATCTGTTATCAGCCGGGCGATCTCATCCTGTCCTCGGAGTGTGACCGACCCACGTTGCGCTCTGTTGGGACTCCATTTGGGACGGACGCGTTGATGGTCGAGCTTCCTCGCCTTCAGCGGGCTCGCGGCCGCCTTCTTCGCCATCTTGTCGACGGCCTTAGTGTGATCGTCGGACTTGCCCGGAATCCAATCGATGTCGAGCTTGATATGGAAGTCTCGATCCAGTCGCTTGTGGAGCCGAAGCAGTTCCTCCCACTCAGGCTTGTTATGAACTGGGGTTCCTTCCTTCGTCATCCAATCGTTCTTGCGCCAGTGTCCCCATTGGACGTTCGGGTAGTTGTCGGCGACGTAGCGGGAGTCTGTGTGGATGACTACCTTTCGGAATTCGCCGGGGTCGACTGGTGGGTGTCGGCTAATCAGCTCCTTTATTGCGTCGATGCAAGCACGCAGTTCCATCTGGCCGATCCGGGCTCCGTCGTAGGAGTAGGGGCAGTCGAGGTCGGAATGTGCTGCGTGCCCCTCGGGGTCAATCCAAACGAAGCGGATCCCCACCCCGCCGCGCCTGGGTTTCGCTAAGGACGACCCATCGACATAGATCTCAAGGGTGTCCTCGTTCAGTACTGCCACATCGTCCTCCTCTGACGCCTGAAGGGTGCCGAAACCTCGTTCGGTCACGCTGCCACCTCGTACTCGTGGATCAGCCCGCCCAACACATCGCGCCGTCGCATGCCGATCGGGCCCAAGGTGGGACGGTCTGGAGGCTCGCGGGGCTCTGGCGTGTCGAGGTCGAGAGCTCTGTGTGGTCTTGCGCGGTTGTAGTGGTCGACATAGGTGCGGAGGACGCGCGCAAGGTGCCGTCGACCCAAGACGAGTGTCCAGTCCAGGCACTCGGTGCGGACCGTTCGCACCCAGCGCTCGGCGAAGGCGTTGGCCTGAGGAGCCCGGAGAGGAGTGAGGATCGGGCAAGCGCCCTCGGTCCGAAACACCTCGTCGAAGGTACCGCCGTACTTCGAGTCCCGGTCATGGATGAGGAACCGCACCTCGTGGTGGCGGTTCCCGAGGAACAGATTCCTCGCCTGCTGGGTGACCCAGGCGGAGTCGGGGTTGGCGGCGACGCCAGCGAGGTGGACGCGTCTCGTCGACAGCTCGATGAAAAACAGCACGTAGAGCGTCTTCAAGGTGATCGTCTCCACGGTGAAGAAGTCACAGGCCAATATGCCTTCGGCCTGCGCCCGCAGAAACTCCGACCAGCTTGGGACTGAGCGCCTCGGCGCCGGACCCAGGCCCACGCTCACAAGGAGCCTCCTGATCGTCGTCGCGCCCACGCGGATGCCGACCTTGCGGAGCTCGCCCTGAATTCGGAGGTAGCCCCACCTCGGATTCTCCCGAGCAAGGCGGAGCACTAGATCGCGGACTGCTGGGTCGGTCGGAGGGCGTCCCGGCTTTCGCGAGCGGTAGGTCCAGTTCCGCCTGACGAGTTCCCGATGCCAGCGAAGCAGGGTCTGTGGAGTCACCAGGAACGATGCCCAATGCTCTCGCGGGATGACTCGCGCAGCCGCGGCGAGGAAGGCGCGGTCCCGCCGGCGCAGCGCGGGACGGGAGACCTGCCTGCGCAGCACCTTGAGCTGGTGGCGCAGGACCGCAATCTCGACATCCTTCCGAGCCTCGCCGGAAGCTCGGCCGACGAGCCCGAGAGCACGGGACAGCAGCAGATACAGAACCGACAGGATCATCAGGCGCAGATGCTACGCCACCGACTCCGGCAGCGAATCGGAATTTCGGCACCCTTCGCGGCGAGGTTCTCTACGGATGCCATGAGCCTGGTCACTACGAAGGCGGAATGGTCGGAAGCGTCTCCGTGAACTGAGTGTCAGTCGCCGAGGCGACGAGGTCGTTACCTCGATTCCGTCATCTTTCGTCCACTTATGGCTCTTTAGGTCGAAGAACAAACTCGAGGGGAGGGGCGATGCTCTTCCTCCGGATCACGTACTAGCATCCGCACTGCCTCTTGAATCCATCGGGACGCTTTTACGCCACACTCGCTGATCTCCCACCGCGTTCGGGACCGAGGACACGTCCCGCTACGATCGCCGCGGGTAGGACCATGAGGAACCCGACGACGATCGCCGGCTCCAATCCAACGACTTCCTGCAGCATGCCGAGTCCGATGTAGAAGACGCCGGCGGCACCGGAAGTGAGCCCGAGAACGATACCCGAAGCGGCGGCTCTCGAATGGGGGGCCAAATCCTGAGCTGCGACAACCTGGACCGGGCTGCTGGCGTAGATAAGGAGCCCAGCGAGCGCGATGGCGGTGAAGAAACCAGGCGTTCTTGGCTCGAGCCGCAGAACAAGCACGAGGGGAATCGCCGCCGCCAGCAAAGAACCGACGACGGTGGTGCGCCTTCCGATGCGGGGCGCGAGCGTGCCTCCCATCAACGATCCAAGGCCAGCGGAGGCGGAGAAAGCGCCCAGCGCCCAGCCGATCACGGGGTCATCGGGCGCGACTCCCTCTTCGTTGACGAGCCAAACCGGGATCGAACTCGTGAAGGTGACGAACGAGACGCTTGTAAAGCTCCCAGCCAGAGTGAGCCAACCGATCGGCCCCCGGAGCAGACGTAGCTCCAAGACGCCGAGCAGCCGGCGCCGCCCGTGCGGTTCCCAATCGGGCAGGACGAAGAAGAAAAGCAAAGCGAGAAGCAAACCCGGAACCATCAACCACGGCGTTGACTCGGTCCCGTAACGCTCGATCAGGTAGAGCACCAGCACGGGCCCGAACGCGAAGCCGAGCATCCCACCGGCAGTGAAGAAGCCCACGCCGAGCGCAGCGTTGTTGACGGTCGTGCCGCCCGCCACAGTTGTGCCGACGGGATGCAGGGCGCCTGAGCCCATGCCGCCGATTACGAGCAGCCCAAAGACCAGGTGGAGCGTGGGCGCAACGCCGACCAGGCTTAGGAACAGCGCCGCGAACAGGACGCCGGTGGAGCCGACGAGGCGCATCCCGACATCTTCGGCAAGCGATCCGAATAGGGGCTGCGTCACCGACGAAGCGATCCAATAGGTGGCAACAATCGTCGCCAGGACCGCCGGGGACGCATCGAATCGCTGCTGGATCGTCGGAAGGAGCGCGCCCAGAATGGCGGTGATCGCATCATTCACGGTGTGGACCAGAGCGAGGAAAACTGCCAGGGCTGTTCCCTCGAGGACACCGCGCCGTCGCATTACGTGCGGCATCAGCTAGACACTCCCGGCTCGCCGGTTGTGAGCGAGCGAAATCATCAGGCCTGTTAGGTACACCCTGCTGGCGTCCACGTGACCGTGCGCCTCGAAGCAGATGCCTTCGCCTTCAGGCGTCATCCTCGCTCGTTTGATCGCAGCATCGCCAAGGCGATCAGCTCGGTTGTCATCTACCCTCCTTTGATGAGCTGTTCTCACCGACTGACGTCGATCACCGTCATGAGACCACCGCCACCTTCGACCTCGGTGTTGTCGTTAGTCGTGTGGTGTGGGATGTGGCAGTGGAGCAGCCACTTTCCGGGCCGTCGTGCCTCCCAGATGACGTCATAGCGCTCACCTGGCGCGACATTGACCGTGTCCTTGGTCAGCCGGGCGGCGGGAGGGACCGGGTAACCATCGGTTTCGACGATCTCGAATGGGCCTCCGTGGATGTGCATCGGGTGGATGAAATTGCTGTGAGTCCCGATGAAGCGGACCCGCAATCTCTCGCCGACCATCAGCGAGACACGCTGCGTTTCGGGGAAGGCCTTGCCGTTGATGGTGAAGAAGTTCGGGAGCGCCCCCTCCATCATCATCGCCGGATACGTGTAGCCGTCTCTTTCCAGCCACTCCTGCAACTGGATCACGACCTCTCGGTCGTAGTCGTACGACGCGTCGCGCCTGGGATCGCGCGGGTCGACGATCAGGGCGCCGTAGAGACCGAGCCCTTGTTGGCGATCGGGCTCGTGGTGGGAGTGATAGAAGTATGTCCCTGCTGCGGCGGCGGTGAACTCATACGTAAACGTCTCGCCCGGGGCAATCGGGTCCTGGGTCACGCCTGCCGCCCCATCCATGTCGTTCGGCAGGATCAGGCCGTGCCAGTGGACGCTCGTTTCCTCCGGCAGATGATTTGTGACGTGGATACGCAGGCGGTCGCCCTCTGTGACCCGGACCCGCGGCCCAGGCACCTGCCGGTTGAACGCATATGCCTCGACCGACTCGCCGGGGAGGATGCTCCAGTCGATCACCGACGTCCTGAGATGGAATACCTTCGCTCCCCCCTCGAGTCGCGGCTGGAGCGTGACGTCTCCGTGCGCGTCGGTCGGTGCTTCGTACACAACGCCATCGGGGTCGACCGCAGCCATCTCGCGCATTGCGGCCGCCGGTGTATCCCGGGTCATCACCATGCCCGGCGGCATGATGACTCCGCCGACGTCCTCTGCGCTGTAGGAGAGGTTGACCGCCGAAGCGGGAATAGCGACTCCGGCAGCGAGAGCCAGAATCGTTAGTAGCGTCACGACGATCAACTGCGGGCGCGTCACCGCGCCGACATCATTGATGTCGTGCATATGGTGCCCGTTGTCTGACTCTGAAGTTCCGGTACCGAGGTGCGAGTCGTGGTGGTTCATACCTTCCTCCTTGGAGACCTCAGCGCGCCGAGGCGTGCGGGGCGCGAGAGCTCAGAAAGAGCGGCGTGATGCTGCATGGGGACGCCGCGCGTCATCAAGCCGTGCTTCAGGTTCTTGGAAACCATCCAGACATTGACGGGGTAAGCGGTGATGAAGCCGATGACCACGCCAAGCGACATGACGCCCCAGAACAAGAGTTCCATGGGTTCCATGGCCCGCATATCCCGTCCCATCATCCCGTAGATCATCACTGGGAACATGCCGGCTGCCATCATGTTCATCGACAGCCATTCGGGCATGAAGGAGTTCTTCAGCGCGCGACCGTACGTCCCACCCATCATCCCCTTCATGAACAGCGACTGGAAGATGAACAAGCCGAACGCGAAGCCGGCTGTGTACTCGATGATCAGATCAAGCCACATCGGCAGACCGAGCGAAGCCGTGATGACCGCGGCAGCGATGATGCCGGTGGCATCTCCAGCTAGGCAATGCACGGTTGAGCCGACCCCCTGTTTCCACAGCGGCCTGATGAACTCAGCGTGCTGACCAGGATGCGGTTCCTTGTCGGCCAATATGTAGAGGGCCAGCGCGATCGGCCCCATGTACAGGGTGATCAGGATCCATCCCCACTTCATGACAGTCTCTTCTGGGTTGTCCCGGACGAAATTGTCCCACGCCACGTAGCCGACAGACACCGCAGCGAACGCGAACCAACCGAGTAGCAGCGCGTCGATTGCATTGAGCCTGAATCCGAAGATCTCGATCAATCCCCCCATCTAGAAATCCCTCCTGGTGGATTGGTGCTCCCTCGTTGGTGTTTTGTTCGCGTCATAGCTCCGCGTCGTAGCCTGCTCGGCGAACGGCGCGACGGATTGCCTCGGTGTCGATGCGGTCGCCCGTGATCACGATCCATTTCGTGTGCAGGTCGATCTCGACTCCAGAGACTCCGGCGATCTGGCGAACCTCGTCCGTAATCGCTTTGACCCCGTGTCCGTCGGTCATCTCCGGGACCTTGAAGCAAAGTTCTGCCATGTAGCTCTTCCTCTCTGTCTCGTCAGCACAACCGGGGGCTTCGTAGGCCCCGGGCTGCAGTGCTCTTCCGTAGTCGGTCTTTGGCTCACGGAGTAAGGATCCGGGAGAATGCTGACGAGCCCCTGATGGATTCCTGACAAGTCACGGGCGGTCGGCGGTCGGCGCGAACATGAGACCGTGATCGAGTTCAGGGTCCTCGGCCCCCTTGAGGTGCTCAGAGACGGGAAGCCTGTGCGAATCCCGGGCGACAAGGAGCGCGCCCTGCTCGCACTCCTCGTCATTCACGGGGGCGAGGTCATCTCCTCGGATCAGCTGATCGAGCAACTATGGGGAGAAGTCCTCCCGGACAATCCGGCGAACGCGCTCCAGGCGGTGGTGTCGCGCCTCCGCCGGGGGCTCGGTAGAGATGGAGTGATCGTCACGAGGAAGCCCGGCTACGCGCTGCACGCGGGGTCGGAGGCCGTCGACGCCGCTCGTTTCGAGGACCTCGTACGGAGAGCATCGCGGCTCGGAACAGAGGATCCCTCGAGACTCTCCGAGTTGTTGACCGAGGCGCTGTCGCTGTGGCGCGGATCTCCCTACGCCGACCTCGTCTATGAGGACATTGCTCAACAAGAACGGGCCCGGCTTGAGGGGCTCCACATTGCCGCCACAGAGGAGAAGATCGCCGCCGACCTCGCACTTGGCCGCAACGCTGAGGCGCTCGCGGAGCTCGAGCGACTGGTCTCCGATCACCCGCTGCGGGAACGCCTGCGCGGGCAGCTCATGCTCGCTCTCTACCGCTCCGGCCGTCAGGCCGACGCGATTGCCGCGTACCACGAGACGCGGCGCGTTCTCGACGAGGAGCTTGGTCTCGATCCTGGACCGGAGTTGGAG
>JALZIO010000322.1 GCA_030860245.1 Actinomycetota bacterium
GTCACGGACGAGCACGGGACAATGGGTGCGCCCTCGAGCGATGAACCTGCAAGGTTGGCTTCGATCTCGTCGATCGCGATCTCGATCGTTTCTCGATCGACTGTGTCGGCTTTGGTGAGGGCGATAACTCCCGTCCTTACGGCAAGCAGATCGATGATCGCCAGATGTTCGGCAGACTGCGGCATCCACCCCTCGTTGGCTGCAACCACGAACAGGCAAACGGTGATGCCTCCGGCCCCGGCGAGCATGTTCTTGATGAAGCGTTCGTGACCCGGCACATCGACGATCCCGATCTCGCGCCCCGACGGAAGCGGCACCCACGCGAAGCCGAGGTCTATCGTCAGGCCTCGACGCTTTTCTTCGGCGAAGCGATCCGGATCGATGCCGGTGAGGTGTTCGACCAGTGATGACTTCCCGTGATCGACGTGGCCCGCCGTGCCGATAACCTGCATGGCCCGACGATACAGGCGCCGCCTCGCGCTTCAACTCGATGGGACGCCCACAGGTGGATTACAGCGGAGAGCCGCTCGGATTCAGCCCCTTTTCGGCTTGGGCAATCGCCCAGGCCGCGTTGACAAGACCGATATGGCTGAACGCCTGGGGGAAGTTGCCGAGCAGCTCCCCTGTCGCCGAATCGACTTCTTCGGCCAGCAGGCCCACATCGTTGGCGTAGCCGATCGCCTTCTCGAACGTCGATCTGGCATCCTCGATATGTCCGGCAAGCGCTTGCACCTGAGCGAGCCAGAACGTGCACAACAGGAAGGTTCCTTCCTCTCCCTCGAGGCCGTCATGTGACTTGTAACGAAATACCAAACCGCGCTCGTCGGTCAGACGCTCTTCGGTCGCCTTGATCGTCGCCAGCATGCGGGGATCATCGGCTGCAATGAATCCCATGATCGGCATCATCAGGTTTGCGGCGTCGAGATCGTCGGAGCCGAATGCCTGAGTGAACGCTTGAGCCCCATCACTCCAACCGCGCTCGAGTATCGTGTCTTTGATCTCTTCACGCGTCTTCTTCCAACTGTCGAGGCGCTCCTGCGCGCCGAGGTGATCGGCGAGGTAGATGGCCCTGTCGAGGGCGACCCAGCACATGAGCTTCGAGTACAGGAAGTGTTGTGGTTCGCCCCGCTGCTCCCACAGGCCCTGATCGGTTTGCTCCCAACGCGCTCCGGCGGCCTCGGCGACGTTCACCAGAAAGGAGGCCGTGGTGGGGTCGAGCTCGCCCAACTGGTCTGAGAGCCGGTAGGCGGCGTTCAGCAACTCGCCGTAGACGTCGAGCTGACGCTGGCTCCAAGCGTCATTGCCCACTCTGACCGGACGGCTGTTGCGCCATCCCGACAAGTGGGGAAGCTCACGCTCGCTGAGGTCGCGCTCACCGCCGAGCCCGAACATGATCTGCAGGTCCACACCGCGCCGCATCTGGGAGGCCGATGCCCCTGCCATGTAAGCGAAGAACGAGGTTGCCTCGTCCGGACAGGCTGCGACCCATAAGGCTTCGAGGGTGAGGCTTGCATCGCGTACCCACGTATAGCGGTAGTCCCAGTTGCGCACTCCGCCCGATTCTTCGGGCAGCGAGGTTGTTGCCGCTGCACAGATGGCGCCGGTCGGCTGGTAGGTCAGGGCCTGCAGGACCCGGCCGCTGGTGTGAATTAGCTCCTCCCAGGGCCCTTGGTAGCCTTGGTGAAGCTCGGACCACGAATGCCACGCCGCGATGGTCTCTTCGAGGCGGCCCAGTATCTCGTTCTGACTCCATATCTGCGGGGGCTGCTCCCAGCTCGTCCGGTGCTGCAGAGCAAAGGCGACCGTCTGGCCTTGCCTGAGGGACATTTGGACCTTCGCTTCCGATTCGTCGATGGCCATCTCCACCGGAGCCGACAGTGCCAATCTCTCCGCCCCACCACGAGCGGTGATGCCTCCCTCAGCAGGCGCCAAGAGAGGGTGAATGAGCCCGTATTCCGGCCGGGGCACGTACTCCACAACGATGTCTGCGGCACCCTCCAGACAGGACACTCGCCGGAGCAGGATGTGGGGACTGTCGACACCGAGCTCATGACCCCGCTCATTGCGGCCGACGGCCAATGCATCGACAAGACTTACTCTTCCCGTCGTGGTTCGGAACTTCGTTTCGAGAACCATGGTGGGCCCGAGGTATGAACGGCTGGTCTCTGTGACCTGGAGCGGCTGAATCGAGAAATGGCCCCCGTCCTGGTCGAGGAGGCGGGCAAAGGTAGAGGGCCTGTCGAAGCGCGGGAAGCACAGCCAGTCGATGGAGCCCGCTCGGCTGACGAGCGCGGCGGAATGGCAATCGGAAATGATCGCGTAATCGGCAATGGGAGTATTGCTCATGAAGCCTCCTCGACAAAATCGTAGTGTCGGCGATCGTATCTATTTCCCGAGCGCGCTATCCTCTGCGCATGCCTTGTGCAGCCATCCTCGATGTCGACGGGACGCTCGTCGACACGAACTACCATCACGCCATTGCCTGGTATCGCGCCTTCCGCCAGAGCAATGTGACGCTGCCCCTGTGGCGCATTCACCGCAGTATCGGAATGGGCGGTGATCAACTGATCAAGTCGCTCGTGGGGGCCGAAGAAGAGGCCGAGATCGGCGACGATGTCCGCGCAGCCCACACGGTCCTCTATATGGCGCTCATCGGGGAGGTCGCGCCGATGCCCGGCGCCAGGCCGCTCGTGGTCGAGCTGCGCAAGAGAGGCCACCCGGTCGTGCTCTCGAGCTCGGCGAGTTCGGAGGAGATCGACCATTACATCGACCAACTCGACGTCCGAGAAGACGTGCAGGGATGGACAACTTCGGCCGACGTCGAAGCGACGAAGCCAGAGCCAGATCTCATCAAGGCAGCTCTCGACAAGGCAGGGACCGACAACGCGGTGCTCATCGGAGACACGCCTTACGACATAGAGGCGGCAAAGAAGGTGGGCGTCCCCACGATTGCTCTGATGACCGGCGGATTCTCAGAGCAGGAGCTATTGGACGCCGGTGCGGTCATCGCGTTCAAGTCGATAGAAGAGCTGTGTGCGAACTTCGACGCGACCCCCCTGACGTCTAGCTGAGAGCACGTTCATTCGCCCAGGATGGCGCAGAGGACCGTCTCGAGCGCGGCATCCTGATCCGGCGCCACCGTTCGCAGATCCAACAACACCATGTCGTTCTCGACGCGCGCGACAACAGCCGGTTCGCCGTGGCGCAGGGATCGTTCGATCTCCGCCGTGCTTCTTCCGGCACCGCTAACCGAAATTGCTCGCGAGCTCAGTTCGGTGCCGGGCAGCGATCCACCGCCGAAGACGGAAATGGAGGCGACGCTTTCCATCTTCAGATCTGCTCTGCCCACCTCTTTCGTCACGGAAGCGATGATCCGCTGGGCTCGATCCTCGAGATCGAGGGGTGACGTCAATGCCATTTTCCACAAAGGAAGCTCGGATGCGTCGTCTTCGAGGTAGACCCTCAGCGTGGCCTCGAGGGCCGCGAGGGCGAGTTTGTCCACGCGCAGCGCGCGCAATAACGGGTATCTGGAGATCCTGGCAATCAGGTCGGAGCGTCCGGCGATGACGCCGGCCTGCGGGCCGCCCAGGAGCTTGTCACAAGAAAACGTGACAATGTCCGCACCGTCGGTCAGGGCAGCGGTCACCGGAGGTTCATCTCGGGCCCAATCCGGCGCGCCGGGAGCTGTCAGCAGCCCGGATCCAAGGTCATAGATGAGGGGAAGCTCATGGGAGCGCGCCATGCGCGCCAGGTCGTGCACCTTGACCGCTGCGGTGAAGCCCTGAATTCGGTAATTGGCCGGGTGCACCTTCAGGAAGGCGGCTGTGTCATCGGAAACGGCGTTGGCATAGTCGGCGATGCGGGTGCGGTTGGTTGTCCCTACCTCGACCAGGCGCGCGCCGGCGGCAGAGATTACATCAGGGATCCTGAACTCCCCGCCGATCTCGACGAGCTCTCCCCTGCTGATTACGATTTCCTGCCCGCTGCATAACGCGCCCAGTGCCAGCATCACCGCCCCAGCATTGTTGTTCACGACGAGTGCAGACTCCGCACCGGTCAGTGTTTTCAAGAGCGCAGTGGCGTGTGAATAGCGGCTCCCGCGTTTTCCTGCTGTGAGGTCGTACTCCAGGTTCGAGTAACCGCTCGCCACTTCAGCCACTGCATCCATCTGCACCTTTCCCATGGGGGCGCGGCCAAGATTGGTATGGATGAGGACTCCGGTTGCGTTGATGACGGGTTTGAGCAGCGCCCGTCCATGTGCAGCAGCGTGCGATTCGGCAAGCGTGACGATCTCTTGGAACGAAAACCGCCCCCTCCCCGACTGCACGGCCGTCCGCGCCGTCGAAATTGCTTTTCGAGCAGCCTGTGCACGCGTTCTCGTGGGGATGTGGTCGTCAAGCGCCGCCATTACATGGTCGACCCCCGGCAGCTGCCGGAGCTCCTCGGTTGGATTACCATCACGATTCGTGCTCACAACAGTGATGATGCCAGAGGCGCCCTGTCTCGGGCGCGCCTGGACACCCTTCGTGCGGATTTCTTCTAAAGCGCCCCCGTGCACGTGTCGAAATACTTGGCCATGAGATCCAGGAGCTCTGCTTGCGTGCGCAGTTGGGTCGCCTCCATATGCCTTCTTATGGCCCTTGCCTGCTTGCCATCAGCCGCTCTCGCGGGCACCTTCGGCCGCCCTCTGCACAGACATGATCGCGGCCGGGACGTCAAGGCTCTCGAGATCCGCGTTGCGGGCTGGTTCTCGCGCCACAATCAGACCCAGCTTCCGGTAAACAATTACTTCGGCCGAAAAACATCGGTGGCGGTGCGGCACTTCAAGAGACGCTATGGACTGAAGCCCAACGGAATTGCCGGTAAGGGCGTCTTCCAGGTCTTCCGTCGCCTCAAAAGCCGGGATGGTTCGACTCGGCACTTCGACTGGAACGAGTTCGCACAAAACGCCAACTCTTCCTGCGGGGCACAGGCTAATGCCTATGCGGGAACTTTCCGCGGAGGGGCTATCTCGTTCAAGCGCGTAAAGAGCAATGTTCGCCGGATAATGTGGCGGCTGGAGGCAGTGCGGGCAAAAGGCGGAGCCAATCCCGTCGGTATCAACTCCGGGTTTAGAAGCGTCACCTACAATGATTGCATCGGGGGGGCGAGCGCGTCGCAGCACATGTATGGTACGGCAGCAGATAATCGGATTGCCGGCATCGGCAACCGCCGCGCCCGCGGCATCGGCAAGAACAGCCAGGTTCAGGGCATAGGTTGCTACTCGTCTTCGTCGCACAATCATTTCGATCTGCGTGTTGAAAACCGCTGGCTCCCGTCAAGCCGTTACTGGTGGTGGCCCGACCGCGACTCGGCGGGTCGAGATCTTGATGAGACCGGAAGGCCCTGCTTCGGCGAAACACGCCATCGTCGCGGGGGCGGCAACAAGGCCCTCAGCACCCTCGAAGCCGTGAGAGCGGGGACTATGGGAGCAGGTTCCTTCGTTCCCTCGGCCGCAGAGGTCGCAGCCTTCGAGCGAGCCGGCGAACCGGACGACCTGGGAATCACCGACTGAGTCGGTGAGGAGCGCTGCGCAGCCCGCACGGTTCGCCCGGCTGGTGCTACTTGGCCTCCTTACGGTTTCGCTGGGGGCCGGTTGCGTGACACAAGTCGAGAAGAACGACGCGCCGGACGCCCGCGATCGCTCCCCACAGCAAGTGCCGTCGGAGCGCTCATCTCTTCTGTTCCTCGATGACAACTCGCTGCTTCGCCTCGATGTCGCCTCCGGCCGCAAGACGCGGCTGGGTGCATTTCCGGCTCCCGACGTGCGGGCCTCCCAAGATTCGGGCTGGATTGCGTATGTCGTCCCCGGGCAGCCCATGTCGGAAGCCCACCCCGACTTTCTAGCCGACCCGCGCCTTCGCCTGTTCGATGCCGGCTCCGGGGGGGAGGTGTCCCTGGGCCGGGGATTCTCCCCGCTGTGGGACCCCTCCGGAAGCAAGGTCGCCTATTTGAAGTCGTCGCCGACGCGATCGTGCGACGGCGAGACCTGCGCCGGAGGCGTCTCCGTGAGGATGGCGTGGCCGGGGACCGACAGGAGCGAAACCGTTCTCGAGGAAGGTTCCTACGGACTTCTCGGATGGGCCGGAAACAGACTTCTGGTCGCCGACGCCTCAGACACTGCCCACATCCTGAGCGTAGCGGCGTCGGGGAATGAGTTGAGGCTCCCCTTGACGCCCAGCCAGTTCTGGGGCGCTTCTCCCGATGGGCGCTGGATGGTAAGGGTGGGGGCGAAGGAGACGGCGTTCGTGCGGCTTCAGGACGGCCGTTTGACCGCAGAGACGACGCCGATACCCCTGGGGCGTCGTCTGTTGGCGGCCGGGGCCTGGGCAAGTGATTCGTCGGGGGTTGCTGCGGTGGCCCTCGGGGGGCGCACCGCCCCGGAGGTCGTCCTCTTCTCTCCCGAAGATCCTGAGTTGCGCCCCCTGCCTCACTCGAGCGGCGTCAGCGGCGCGCCGCTGTGGTCAAGTGACGGTGATTTCCTGGTGTTTCCTCGCGACTCCGGGGGAAAGAACGGGGCGCTGGATGCCAGCCTATGTCCTACGAGTGCCAGCCCTTCCCAGAGTCCTAAAGGGGGGTGCCGGTCGTTGCTGTCCTGGCGGGAAGGTGTGGTTCTCCTCCGAATGGAGCAATGAGGCCACTTTTTCCGTTGGAGTTCAGCCTGGGTCGATTCGGGCCGAGGAATAAAAGTAGGGAATCGATTTGTTTATGGTGAAAAAGTAAGGGA
>JALZIO010000015.1 GCA_030860245.1 Actinomycetota bacterium
ATCTACTCGAGCCCCATACTCCGAACCGTCGAGACCGCCAGGGCCATAGCGGCGCGCCATGACCTCGCGGTGACGATCCGGAAGGGCATCGGAGAGGTCGAGTATGGAACGTGGACCGATCGCTCTCTGAAGAGCCTTGCCCGTACCAAGTTGTGGACGACGGTTCAGCGTTGGCCTTCGGGCGCCCGTTTCCCCGAGGGGGAGAGCCTGCGCGAGGTCCAGGGCCGCGCCGTCACCGAACTCGAGCGGTTACGTGCGGAGCATCCCAGGCACACCGTTTGTCTTGTCTCGCACGGCGACGTCATCCGGCTCGTCGCAGCGCACTACCTCGGAGTCCACATCGATCTGTTTCAGAGAATCCACATAGGACCGGCGTCGGTGAGTGTGATCAACGTTGGGGATCAAGGTCCCATGGTGCTGACGTTGAACAGCTCTGCGGCGCCGCCTGCTCCGCGAAGGACGCCGGCTCCGTCGGATGGATCGAGAGCTAGAAGCTCAGAAAAGAGGAGAGTATGAGTCAGATGGAGATCACTCCGGAGGTATTCACTGCCGACTATGCTGGCGAGCCGGGCCAACGAACGTTCTTCATGCAATCCCGGGGCGAATGGGGGACACTCACCTATCTCGTCGAAAAACAGCAGGTCGTTGCGCTCGGCGAGCGCCTCCGGGATGTGCTCGTTCTAGTGGACGAAACGGATCCCGTGAACAGCGCCATGCCGGCGCGTGACCCCGCGCTCGCGCTGTCCACCCCGATCGAGCCAGAGTGGCGTGTCGGGACCTTGGGCCTTTCCTATGAAGAGGACGCGGATCGGATTGTCGTGCTGATGGAGCCCGTCGAAGAGCCCGAAACTCAAGTCACAGATGAAGACCCGGCCCCGCCGAGCGAGAGCAGCGTCCGGTTCCTCTTGCGCCGCGACCAGGTGCGCTCCTTCATCCTGCACGCGCTCGCGATTGTGGGCGAAGGACGCGCAACCTGTCCCCTGTGCGGCTTGGCCATGAACCCGGCCGGCCACCAGTGCCCCGCCTCCAACGGCCATCACCTGACCGTCTGAACCGTTCCGTGCCCGCGACCGAGCACGCGTGCGAGCTCTTGGCCACCGGGGACATCGAGGTCCTCGGCCTGCTGCCCTATTCGTCCAACTATGTGTTCCTGGCGAAGGTCAACGGAAGGGGGGGCGAGGCGCTCGCGGTCTACAAACCGTCGCGCGGGGAACGGCCGCTCTGGGACTTCCCCTCCGGGACGCTGGCGGCGCGTGAAGTCGCCGCCTATCTGGTGAGTGAAGCGGCCGGATGGGGCTTCGTCCCGCCAACGGTCATGCGGTCCGATGGACCTCTGGGACGGGGGTCGCTTCAGTTGTTCGTCGAGCACGATCCCGAACGCCACTACTTCGTTCTAGTGCAGGAGCGCCTCGAGGAGTTTGCCTCCATTGCTCTGTTCGACGCGATCATCAACAACGCCGACCGTAAGGGGGGCCACATCCTGGAGGACGCTCAGGCTCGAATGTGGGTGGTCGATCACGGTCTCTGCTTCAGCGTGGCCGACAAGCTCCGCACGGTTATATGGGCTTTTTCCGAGGAGCCGATAGGCGGCCCCCTGAGGGAGCGTCTCATCCTCCTCTGCGCGCAGCTGGACGACCAAGGTGCGCTCGGCGGGCGGCTCGCGAAGCTGTTGTCGTCCAGGGAGTCGGCCGCAACGCTGGCCCGCGTCGAGTCGCTGCTGAACGACGATCGATTCCCGTCTCCTGAAGGGGAACGTCCGCTTCCCTGGCCGCTGGTCTAGCTTCTTACGGAGGATTGGCCGCCTTCTTGATCTTCGCGCCTCCGTAGTTAATTCCCCCGCCCACTCGGCAGAGCACCGCCAACCAGGCGCAGACACCTCGTTCGAGGATCCATGCGGGAGCCAGCAGGGATGCGCGCGCGGGAAAGACGGTGCACCCCGCGGCCCTTCTACGCCCCACCTCGTCGAGCCCCATCGCTCCCCTGCGAAGCAGGCGACGATTTGGACGCGCCTGTTCGTCACGACCCACAGCATGAGTGGGAGCACCGCAAGCCACACCACCATCCGGGGGCAGTGCAAAGTCGTCGTAAGCCTGCCGAACCCGCTGCGAGAAGAACCGTGCTCTCGTGGGTGCAAGCTGTTCGACGTAGAGGTCCAGTGGAGAAACGACCCGGCCCCCGTTGCGCTCGACGGTCCGGATGAGCTCGAGGTTCTCGAACAGAACGTTTCCGTCGTAACCGCCCATGGACATGGGAGTGGCATCCTTCCGTGATCGCCTTCCGGGGGTCTTTGGAAACGCAAACGTGGGCCGGGGGTCCGTTCATGCGGTCGTCTTCGGCTCCAGCCCTGCGCGGATGGCCTGCAGGTCGTCCAGCTGATCGGAGATCCATTCCTGAGGCAGATGCCCGCCGACTATCGCTCGGAGGCTGTCGGCGCGCCGACTGCGTTCGACGGGCTGCATGTCAAAGGCGCGTTCGAGCGCCGCGGCCATCGCGTCGAGGTCGTAGGGATCGTCGATCCCGACTGCGTGAGGGCCGAGTTCTTCGTAGCTGCCGGCTCCGCGCGCGAGGACGAGCACACCGGCCGTCTCGTTGATTGCCGCACCTTCCTTGGACACGAGATTCATTCCGTCCATTAGGGAGTTCACCAACAACGCGTCGTAGACGAGGTATGCCCCCAACACGCGATCGAAGTCGGCTTCGAGAGAAAGCTCGATCGAGCCGGGGTGGCGGTCGTTGACTTCCTGTGCGGCGCGCCGGACCCGCTCGAGGTAGCTGCGATACTCGGGCATCGCCTCGCGCGTCGGATACAGACAGGCAATGAAGCGGACATCTCCTGCCAGATCGGGCCTGTTGTCGAGCATCTTGCCAAATGCCTGAAAGCCGCGCACGATGTTCTTGGACGGCTCGGCCCGGTCGGCTCGAACCAGTAGACGGCCGCCGTAGGACTTGTATCGCTCTGCCCACCTGCGCACCGGTTCCTTCCCGGCGCGCGCTTTGAGGTCTTTGGGGTCGATGGGAATCGGGTACGAACGCACCCAGGAGCGACGCCCGGCATGCTCGACCAAACCCCGTTCGTGATCGACATGCGCTCCAATGGACTCACAGCATCTGAGAAACCCGTGAGCCCAGGGCGGGACGTGAAAGCCCAGCAGGTCGGCGCCCAGCATCCCTTCGATTAGCTCTTGCGGTATGGGGGCCGGAAGCTTTTCGAGACACTCGGGCCCACAGAACGAGGAGTGCGTGAAGTGAAGGATCGTGCGGTCATCTCCGAGCCGGCGCAGGTGTCCGGGGGCTGTTGCCAGGTGGTAATCTTGAAAGAGCACAAGGGCGTCATCGCCGGCGGCGTCTGCGACGGTTTGAGCAAAGCGCAAGTTCACCGGTTCGTACGCGTCGCTCCAGGCATCCAGTGATTTGTCATTGAAGTCAGTTACGCCGAGCTCGGCCCAGAGGCAGTGGTTGGCGAACCACAGAAGCCGGTTCGAGATGTCGTTGTAGTAACGGTCGTAGGTGTCGCGATCGATATCTAAGAGGAGCACCGGATAGCCGAGAACCGAGCGAAGATCGGCTGTCTTACCCGCCTTCATTGCGGCGCGGTCGTCACGGGAGTTCGCGGCTGCGATCCACACGGCGCGGTCGCCGAGATCGCGCGCCACCCAGTCCAAAGCTCCCGCGAGGCCTCCGGCGCCCCGTTTGACCCCGAAGCCCCCCGACCGGTCTTCGGTGAACGAGACCGGCCCCCGGTTGGAGACGAGAACGATGTCGGGCTCTTCGGTGGTCACTTGCCGCCCCTCCCGCGCGTTTGCCGCCTATTCGATCGGTTGCCCTTTTCCGATCGCCACGATCCCGCCCGGCGACACGGTAAAGCGCTCCCGGTCGGCCTCGGCATCCACACCGATCTGCGCTCCTTCTGGAATCCGCACATTCTTGTCCACAATTGCGTTTCGCACTACGGCGTTCTGCCCCACCTCAACGTCGTGCATCATCACAGACCCCTCGACCATGGCTCTAGATCCGACGGTCACGCCTGGGGAGATGATGGAGTTGCGGACGAGCCCGCCGGAAATGATGGCGCCTGCACACACCATCGAGTTGACGGCCTTGCCGGTCTGGTTTCCTTCATCCATGAACTTGGCCGGTGGCAGGGGGTCGTGCCACGTCAAGATGGGCCACTGGTAGTTGTGGAGGTTGAATTCGGGTTCGGGCGAGATGAGATTGATGTGCGCCCCGTAGTACGTGTCGAGGCTTCCGACGTCGCGCCAGTAATCCTTGTCGCGGTCGGTGCTGCCGGGGACGTTGTTGGTCGAGAAGTCGTAAACGGCTGCCTCGCCCCGCTCGACGAGCTTTGGGATGATGTCGCCTCCCATATCGTGCGCCGAGCTCTCGTCGACTGCATCCTCTACTACCGCATCGACCAGCACATCGGTGGAGAATAGGTAGTTGCCCATCGATGCAAATATCTGATCCGGAGCGTCCGGAAGGCCCTTTGCTTCACTGGGCTTCTCCAGGAAGGCAGAGATGCGCCGCCCATCGCTCGCTGTCTGGATGACTCCGAAGTCACTCGCCTGTGAGCGCGGCACCCGGATTCCCGCGACCGTGACGCCTGCTCCGGTTT
Source organism: Actinomycetota bacterium (assembly GCA_030860245.1). GTDB lineage: Bacteria > Actinomycetota > CADDZG01 > CADDZG01 > WHSQ01 > JACDDL01. The sequence goes on from JALZIO010000015.1 coordinate 4,613, forward strand.
CGATGTGGAAGTCGAGCATCTGGCGAGGATCCATGCGGTAGATGTGATCGGCGCCAAAGACGACGCAGTGGTCGGGGCGCTCGTCGTAGATGAGGTTGAGACTCTGGTAGATCGCGTCGGCCGAGCCTGCGTACCACCGAGGGCCCCTGCGCATCTGAGCCGGCACGGGTGTGACGTAGTTGCCGAGCAGAGGTGACAGCCGCCATGCCGTAGCCACATGGCGGTCGAGACTGTGGCTCTTGTACTGGGTCAGGACGGCGATCTTGTACAGACCCCCATTTACCAGATTGGTGAGAGCGAAGTCGATCAAGCGATAGATGCCTGCGAAGGGGACCGCCGGCTTGGCCCGGTCGGCCGTAAGCGGCATGAGGCGCTTGCCCTCCCCCCCAGCCAGGACGATCCCAAAGGGGCGCGGCTGCATCGAACTCAAGCTCTTAGCGTCGCCGGGATGGTCGGTTCAAGAGGAAGTCGGCCGAGATGCTCCAGGCATCCTCCGCCGCCTGCGGGGTGATGGAAGTTCTCTGCTTCATGGTTGTCGAACGCGTGACCGGCTTCCTCGTACACGTGAAGTTCGATGTTCGGACGGCCGGCCACTGCTCCCTCCGCCTCCGAGACTTTCTCTCGGGCGATGTATTGATCGCTGCCTCCGAAGTGCATCAGCAGTGGACAGGTGATGTCGTCGAGGCGGTCGAGCGAGTCGGGCACTCCGGAGCCGTAGTAGGCAATCGCGAAGTCGGGTCGCGAGGCGGCTGCAACCAGGTACGCCAGTGTGCCGCCGAAGCAGAAGCCGAGCACGCCGGCTTCTCCACTTACCTCGGGCAGGCTACGAAGATGCTCGAGGGCCGCATCGCAGTCCCTGACCCCGTCCTCCCAGTTGAAGCGGCCCGCGTAAGACATCGCAGTTGACACATTCTCCACCCCGCTGGCGAGGGCCACACCGCGCTCGATGCGCCAATAGAGATCGGGCACGAGCACCGCGAAGCCCAGGCCCGCCGTGCGCTCGGCCACATCGCGGACATATGGGGCTACTCCGAAGATCTCCTGGAACAGCACGATGCCCGATCCGTTCGGTTCGGAGGGGAGCCAGAGATATCCGTCGAAGCTGGCCCCGTCGTAGGCCGCAATCCGTTCCGTTCGAGTCTCGGCCATGGCCGGCAGAATAGCCGACTTTCCCCGGCGCCTCCGTCCTGATGTATGGAGCCTCCCTTCTAGGTCTCCCACCCTTTCAGTTGGTGGAGTAGATCCGGCACGTCATCTCGAAGTGTTGTCCAAAGCGCGTCGTAGTCGATTCGGTGGTAGACGTGATCAACGAGGATCCGAATGTCGCGGATGTCTTCCCATGGCACATCGGGGAGGGAGTACTTGACCTCCTCTGGCAATTGATTGGCCGCGTCCGCGATTCGTCCTATCAGCGCCTCACCGGCGAGTCTGAGCAACACGTCATCTTTCCAAGCTGTTTTCCCGCGGGCGATCAGCTCAGCCACCGCCCTACCTGCCTCGTCGATGTCGGCGATGATCGATTCGACCGGGCGGCCTCTCTCTTTGGATGTCATTCAGATGGGGACCGCCTCTTTGAGGATGGCTATGTCCCGGTCCAGCAATCCACCCGAGGTCAGGACGTCGATCTCCGCATGCAGCAACTCGGTGAGGGCGCGTCGAAGGCGCACCTGGTCGAGCAGTGAACGTCCAGGGCCCAAGTCGACCAGCAGGTCCAGATCGGAGCCTGGGTGCTCCTCGCCGCGCGCAACCGACCCGAAGACGCGCACGTTGGAGGCACCGTTTCTCTCGGCTATATCGAGGATCTCGTCACGGTGATCGCGGAGCAGGATTGACAGGGCGGCTGCGCGGCCATTCTTTGGTGTTAATGGTTGTGTCCGGATGCTGACTCCGGTCTCCCGAAGGAGCCGGTCGAGGGTCTCGGAGGTTGGAACTTTGGCGCCGGATTCGTATGCCGCAACGGCGGATTGGGAGGTGCGAGCTCGACGTGCGAGCTCTCCCTGGGTCAGCCCGGCTGCCTGACGTGCTTCCCTGATCAGGTCTGCTGCAATGCCCATGGGTCCAGTATATCCGAACGGATATAGGCCTCAAAACCCGGCGGAAGCACCGTGAACTGAGAATCTGGTTGCTCGCGCCGCAATCCCAAGCGCGTCGTCGTGAGTAGCAAACGCAAGTCCTTCGAGCTCTTCCTGAATCAGGCCGAAGAGCCTGTGCCCCCGATGGGATTCGAACCCATACTGTGAGGATTTTAAGTCCCCTTCCTCTACCGGTTGGGATACGGGGGCGCTGCGCCCCTAGACCTTATTAGCGTCCACCCCGGGCGCGCCGCAGGGCGGCGCACATGGCGGTGTAGGCGCCGAGCTCGCCCCGGATTGGCTCCAGAATCCGCCTGTCGGCGATGTCCTCAACTCCCTCCAACAGCTTCCGGCGGGCCGAACGTGCACGGCGCTTCGCCCCGAGGTGGGATAGGGCGCGCGCTATCAGCGCGAGCAGGAGGCCGGCGGCGAGCCCTCCCAGGAGCAGGAGCGTGGGGAGCGGGATGCCCGCGACCTCAGGGGTCGGGGGGTCGGGAAGCTGAAGCCACTCAAACCCGAAGAGCACCGTGAGCCACACAACGCCGGCGAGAGCGACGGCCGCGAAGAAAAGCTGCAGGGCGCCTGCGACCCTCCACCAACCCGGGGGTCCGGCGGCGTCCACATCGGCGGCGCCCACCGTCCGATCCAAAAGGTCGGGGAGCTGTTCTTCGTGCGAGGTTCCGGCGCGCCGGACGAGCGCCGGCCACGGCGCCGGCAGGTCCTCGCCAGCCTCCTGGGCCAGGGCACGGAGCGCCCCGCCGACGGCGGCGCGCTGAACCTCGGTGGGGGCGGGGACGGAGGTGCGTGCGCCCCCGGCAGTGCCGCGCTTCAGGTGCAGCCGGGCGAGGGGATCTGGCCTGAGCCGGCGAACCCAGCGGGTGAAGGGCCATCCGGTCGCGGCGCGCGCCCGATGCTTGTGCGCGCCTCTCACCGCGCCGACCACGAGGTCGACGTTTGCCGCCCCTGCAAGCGCCCGCACCAGGACAAGCCTGTCGCCCGGTGTGATGGGCTCAGGTGAGCGCCGCCGGCGGCCGGCCGGTTCGGTGCAGCTCGCGCCGAGCGTGAC
>JALZIO010000039.1 GCA_030860245.1 Actinomycetota bacterium
CCTTGGAGAGGACGTAAACCTGAGACTGGAACTTCGTGTGCGGAGTCACGGAGTTTGGCTTGGCCAGCACCTGACCGCGCTGAACGTCGTCCTTCTTGATGCCTCGCAGAAGAATCCCTGCGTTGTCACCCGCCCGCGCTTCGTCCAGCATCTTGCGGAACATCTCGATGCCGGTGACCACAGTCTTGCGGGTGCCGGGTTGGATACCGACGATTTCGATCTCTTCTCCCAGCTTGAGCATTCCCTGCTCCACACGTCCTGTCACGACTGTGCCCCGCCCGGTGATAGTGAAGACATCCTCGATCGGCATGAGGAAGGGCTTGGCGGTGTCGCGCTCGGGCTCGGGAACCGCCTCGTCGACCGCAGCCATGAGCTCGATGATTCCTTCCGCCGCCTCGGCGTCGCCGTCGAGAGCCTTCAGCGCGGACACCCGCACGACCGGCACGTCGTCGCCGGGGTACTCGTACTCGGTCAGTAGCTCGCGGACCTCCAACTCGACCAAGTCCAGAAGCTCGGGATCATCGACCATATCGACCTTGTTCAGGGCGACGACGATATAGGGCACGTTGACCTGCCGGGCAAGAAGAACGTGCTCACGAGTCTGGGGCATAGGACCGTCGGCGGCAGAGACCACGAGGATCGCTCCGTCCACCTGGGCGGCGCCGGTAATCATGTTCTTGATGTAGTCGGCGTGTCCGGGCATGTCCACATGGGCGTAGTGACGATTATCGGTCTCGTACTCCACATGGGCGATCGCGATCGTGATCCCCCGCTCTCTCTCCTCGGGAGCGTTGTCGATCTTGTCGAACGGCATGAAGTCCACGTTGGGATTGCGCTCGTGGAGAACCCCTGTGATTGCAGCCGTCAGCGTCGTCTTCCCATGGTCGATGTGCCCCATGGTGCCGATGTTCACGTGCGGCTTGTTGCGCTCGAACTTTGGCTTGCCCATTTGCCCTTCTCCTATCTATCTACCGGCCGACCGGCTCGCCGCGGACGGCGGCGACAACTTCTTCTTGCACTGACTTTGGAACTTCGCGATATGAGTTGAACTGCATGGTGTAGGTGGCGCGCCCTTGGGTGCGGCTGCGGAGCTCGGTCGCATAACCGAACATCTCCGCAAGCGGCACCTGTGCCCGGACGATGCGATCGGAGCCTCGCTGGTCCATCTGCTCGATACGGCCCCGTCTGCTCGACAGGTCTCCGATGACGTCACCCATGTACTCCTCGGGGGTCACGACCTCGACGTCGAAGATCGGCTCGAGCAACACCGGCTGAGCCTTTCTGGCGGCCTCCTTGAAGACCATCGAGCCGGCGATCTTGAACGCCATCTCCGATGAGTCGACTTCGTGATAGCCCCCGTCGGTCAGGGTAACCCGCACATCCACCACGGGGTAACCAGCCAGGACCCCAGAGGCCATCGCCTCTTGCACGCCCTGGTCGACCGATGGGATGTACTCGGTCGGCACTTTCCCTCCGCTGATCTTGTTGACGAACTCGTATCCCCCGCCGGGGCCGGTCGGTTCCAGCTTGATGACGGTGTGGGCGTATTGGCCCTTGCCTCCGGTCTGCTTGACGTAGCGAAGGTCGACCTTTTCCTGGGTGTTCCTTACCGTCTCGCGATAGGCGACCTGCGGTTTTCCTACGTTGGCGCCAACCTTGAACTCCCGGATCAGACGGTCAACCAGCACCTCGAGGTGCAGCTCGCCCATGCCGGAGATGATGGTCTGACCGGTGTCCTCGTCGGTGTGGACCATGAAGGTCGGGTCCTCTTCGGCCAAGCGCTGCAGTGCTCCGGCGAGCTTCTCCGAATCCACCTTGGACTTGGGTTCGATCGCGACATCGATCACAGGCGTCGGGAAATTCATCTCCTCGAGCAACACCGGATCGTTCGGATCACACAAAGTGTCACCCGTCAAGGTGTTCTTGAGTCCGACGATTGCGACGATGTCGCCCGCGAAGACCGCATCTTTGTCCTCCCGGTGATTCGCATGCATCTGCAGGATCCGCCCGACGCGTTCCTTGCGTTCACGCGTCGAGTTCATGACGCTGTCACCGCTCTGGAGGGTGCCCGAATAGATTCGCAGGAAAGTCAATCGCCCCACATAGGGGTCGCTCATGATCTTGAACGCCAATCCCGAGAACGGATCGTGGTCGTTGGCTCTGCGCTCGACGAGCTGACCGTCACTCGGTCGCGTGGCTTCCATGGGCGGGAGGTCGAGGGGGCTGGGCAGGTACCACCCAACGGCGTCGAGCAGCGGCTGCACGGCTTTGTTCTTGAACGCCGAGCCGCACATGACAGGCGTGATAACACCGGAGATCGTTGACTTCCGGATGATCCTGCGCAATTGGTCGGGCTCGGGATCCTGCTCCCCGACGTAGAGCTCCATCAACGACTCGTCATGATCTGCGAGAAGCTCGATCAGGTCATGACGGTAGGCAAGCGCCTGCTCCATCATGTCGTCGGGTATCGGCCGGTCTTCCCACGCTTCGCCCATGCCGTCCGACGGCCAGTAGTGGGCGACCATCGCAACGAGATCGACCACTCCGTGAAAGTCGGCCTCCCTGCCAATCGGCAGTTGTACGACGGCAGGGGTGCCGTTGAGCCGATCCTCGATCATCGACACCGTCCGGAAGAAGTCGGCGCCCGTGCGATCCATCTTGTTCACAAAGCAGATGCGCGGCACGTTGTAGCGGTCGGCCTGACGCCAGACGGTCTCGGACTGTGGTTCGACTCCTGCGACGGCGTCGAAGACTGCGACCGCGCCGTCGAGCACCCGGAGACTTCGCTCGACCTCGACCGTAAAGTCGACATGGCCAGGCGTGTCTATGATGTTGATCCAGTAGCCTTTCCAGTGCGCAGTCGTCGCAGCGGATGTGATCGTGATCCCGCGCTCTTGCTCCTGCACCATCCAGTCCATGACGGCCGCGCCCTCGTGGACCTCGCCGATCTTGTAGGTCTTCCCGGTGTAGTAGAGGATTCGCTCGGTTGTGGTCGTCTTGCCTGCGTCGATGTGAGCCATGATGCCGATGTTGCGCGTCCGCTCGATCGGGTACTCACGAATCAGTGGACCGCGACCACCCTTCACGGCCCGCAGCTGCGGGCGTCCTTGTTGTTTTTGATTCTCGGCAGCTTCAGCCATCGTTTTTCACCATCTGTAGTGAGCGAAAGCTTTGTTTGCCTCCGCCATCTTGTGGATGTCTTCACGCCGCTTGACGGCAGCGCCTGCGCCCCCGGACGCGTCGAGTATCTCTCCGGCGAGCCGATCCGCCATGCTTCTCTCCCTGCGGCGGCGCGCGAATGTAATCAACCACCGGATCGCCAGAGTGGTTCCACGACGCATCGGGACTTCGACGGGCACTTGATAGGTCGCCCCACCGACGCGGCGCGACTTGACCTCGAGCAAAGGCTTGATGTTGTCGACGGCCTTCTTGAGGGTCTGCAGTGGATCTTTGCCCGTCTTGTTCTCCACCTTACGCAATGCGTCATAGACGATGTTTTCGGCAAGGCTGCGCTTCCCGCGCATAAGCAGACGGTTCTGGACCTGGGTGACCAGGATCGAACTGTAGATGGGATCCGGATTGAGGGGCCGTCTCGGCGCAGGACCCTTGCGCGGCATCAGCTTCCCCTTTTGGCGCCGTACTTGGAGCGCGACTGGATCCGGTCACGGACGCCTGCCGTATCGAGCGCGGCCCTGATGATCTTGTAGCGAACCCCCGGCAAGTCTTTAACCCGGCCTCCGCGCACCAACACGATCGAGTGCTCCTGGAGGTTGTGGCCGATTCCGGGGATGTATGCGGTCACTTCGATTCCGGAGGTGAGCCGAACGCGCGCGACCTTGCGCAGAGCCGAGTTCGGCTTCTTGGGCGTGAAGGTGTAGACACGAGTGCACACGCCTCTGCGCTGGGGTGACCCTCTCAGAGCGGGCGACTTCGACTTCTCCCGCTTGGACTCTCTGCCCTGGCGAACCAGTTGTTGAACTGTCGGCACTTCTCTCCCGTTCTTCTCTAGGTCCTTCGGCGCACCGCTCGGGGCGGGCGCCTGAGAACCGGCCACCTTTTCTTCGTTCTGGTCCGGTCGCTTCGCTGCCGGATCACCTCTATGGGCCATGACCCGCCCCGTGCC
>JALZIO010000085.1 GCA_030860245.1 Actinomycetota bacterium
CTGTAATGCGCACCGCAGAAGCGACGCCACAAGAGGCTATCGCGACTCTGGTCCACTCGTTGAATTTGAGCCCACAACAACTCTCAGGGGATGAGTTGACCCGGCTCGTCAGGGGCTTCGCCGATGCCCGTGAGCTGTGGAGACCCTTTGTGCACCACATCCCCTCCGAACGCTGGTATAGGCGTATGTATAGAACCGGCGGCTTCGAGGTCTGGTTGTTGGGGTGGAATGCGGCGCAGGACACCCAGATACACGACCATGGGGGCTCGTCCGGCGCCTTCTACGTCGCAGAGGGAACGCTGGTCGAGTATCATAGTGACCGTCGCCGGCTGGGACCGATGCTGCGGGCTTGGCACCGGCGCGGCCTTAGCCGTGCATTCGAGCCGACCTACGTCCACAACCTGGTCAATGAGGGCCCGGGGTTAACAACCAGCCTGCACGCCTATTCACCTCCGCTGACAAAGATGAGCTACTACCGGCGCACGAGGAATGAGGGCCTGGAGCTCGACCACACTCTCGAGGTCGACGGTCCCGAACCCAACCTCCTCGTAAGCAGTGGTTTCTAGCTCAGTAACCGGGCGCGAGTGAAGTCCGCCGATCAACTTCTCCATGCCGCTCGCGAGCGACTGCAACGCCTGACCCCGCAGAAGGCCCTTGCAGCCGTGGAAGCCGGCGCATTGCTGGTTGACATCCGCTTATCCGAGGAGCGCCTGGCCCAGGGAGCCATACCCGGCGCGCTCCCAATCTCGCGCAATCACCTTGAATGGCGTCTCGATCCGACTTGCGACGCTCGCATCCCGCAGGCGACTGGTTATGACCGCCAGATCATCGTCTTCTGCGTGGAGGGGTATACGTCCAGCCTCGCAGCAGCCGCACTTCAGGACATGGGCTTGCCCAATGCCACGGACCTGGACGGAGGTTTCATGGCGTGGGCCAAAGCTGGTCTACCGATCGAGCAACCTACCTCGGTGCGGGAGCACGAGACGGGGGTTGGGACCACCCGCACGGTGTAGGCAGGATTCGAGCAACTATGCTTGCGTGATGCTGACAAGGTGGTCTCGGCGGCTGCGCGTCGTTGCCACATTGATCATTGTTATGGCCCTTCTCGCTGGTTCGGTCGGGGGAGAGGACGACCACTTTCCCTTCGGGCCCTTCCGCATGTACGCGGTGACTACGAAACCGACCGGGAAGACATCGTCTCTGAGACTCGAGGGAGTGATCGGAGATGAGGAGAAAAGAGCCCTCAGAATCGCAGAAGTGGGGATGCGCCGAGCGGAGCTTCAAACTCAACTCGTCTTTTATGGAGAAGAGATCCTCCCTCATCTTGCGTCGGGTTACAGACGACTGCACCCGAACCAGCCGGCGGTGGAAGAGCTACGCATCGTGTATCTCACCTACCGGCTGGAAGGCGGCGCAACCGTGGGGGACCCCACTTCGCGCACAGCGCTGATCTGGCGACGACATGGGTAGGCAGGCGACTTCCTCGAGATTGGGCTCGCTGTTCAACCGATGGCTGGCCTGGTGGTTCGTCCCGATGCCAATCACACGGATCTTCTGGCTGCGCATCTTCCTCTACGGCTTCGTCTTGGTCGATGTTCTGGTGACGACGTCATGGGTGGCCATGCATGGGTCTGTCTCACCCGAGCTCTATCGGCCCTTGTGGTTGGCACGGGTTTTCGCTTTACCGGCCCCTGGACCATCATTCGTCATCGCCCTGAAGGTTGCCCTCGTGGTTAGCGCCGGCATGGCCATGACCGGGCGGAGACCTCGGTTGACGGGATCGATCGTCTTTCTTCTCTATCTCGAGTGGATGCTGATCGCTTTTTCATACGGAAAGGTCAACCACGATCGAGTGGCGTTTCTGGTGGCCTTGGCCGTGCTGCCTACAGTCGGGAAGGCCGGGCGAGAGGCAACGTTGAGCGAAGCCGCGGGTTGGGCCATACGATGCATTCAAGTCGCCGTAGTCTTGACCTATTTCCTCGCTGCGTACGCGAAGCTACGCTACGGAGGAATCGAATGGCTGAACGGAGCGACTCTGCTCCGCGCCGTGCTGCGACGCGGCACCTGGGCCGGAGATGAGTTGAGAGACTTTCCCTTGCTGTTGCGGGCCGGCCAGTACGCTCTCGTGGCGTTTGAGCTCGGCTCACCCCTTCTCCTGAACCGGGGCAGGGTTGGCCGTATCTACCTTGGGCTGGCCTTGGCCTTCCATTTGGTGACGTGGGCGACCTTAAAGATCTCCTTCTTGCCACACGTGATCTGCCTTCTGGCTTTCCTCCCGTTGGAATCTCTGCACCGGCCTGCCCGGCTTGCTTCCCCGAAGGTGCCTCGACCGGCACCTTCTTGACCGGGACTCCCTGAAGCGGCGCCGGCCCGCCGGTCGATCGCCTACCGGTACCGAAGAACGGCGCCAACACCGGTCTGCTCGGCGCGCCGCAAGATCATGTGCGCGACGGCGACGTCGGTGGTGGCAAGCCCCCTGTGCCAGAACAGTGTCCTTTCGGTGTCACTCTCGCGTCCCGGCTTCTTCCCGGCAACGATGTCGCCCAGTTCGGCGTGCAGCGTGGCGGCGGTCAACCGCCCGGTGTCGACGTGACGGCGGAGTGAGCCGAACGGTCCCGCAGTCGCCTGCCCCCAGTCGTCCACCACGATCTTGTCCATCACCTCGGTGAGAGACAGCTCGACTGCGCTGACCGTTCCGTAGGGGATCACGAGGACGCCCGGAGCGACCCAGTCTGTCCGCAGTAGGACCTCCGGCTCCGTAAGGCGCGTTGCTTCGACCATGATGTCGGCGCCTACGAGAGCCTCTTCGCTCGTCCCGACCGCCTTTACAGGTTTGCCGAGGTGGGCGCCGAGTCGGGTTGCGAAACCCTCACGCGACTCGGCGCGCCGGCTCGTGACACGGATCTCGTCGAAGTCAAATAGATCATCGAGCATCACGATGTTCCACCATGCAGTGCCCCGTGCCCCGATATGCCCGAGGATTTTGCTGCCCCGGCGGGCAAGGTGGAGCGCGCCGAGTGCGGTCAGAGCGCCGGTCCGGGCGTCGGTGATCTTGGACGCGTCGATGATGGCGATGGGAGCGCCGTTGGCCGGATCGTATAGAGTCACCAGCGCGAGCTCGCTGGGCAGGCCTTGACGGTAGTTGTCGACGAAGTCGCCCACGACCTTCACGCCGCTGACGTTTTGCGGCCCCAGATGGGCGCGCAGAACATTGAAGTGACCTGCTCCGGCGTTGTCGGGTACCAGGTGGACCCGGGGCTCGAGCACCACTTTCCCTTCACCCTGCGCCAGCACTGCGGCCTCGACCGCGCCAAAGATGGCACCACGGGTGATGCCGAGGGCTTCGACGTCGGGACCGGAAATGAACCGGAGCCACAGCTCGGTCACTGCGCTGTGGCTCC
>JALZIO010000092.1 GCA_030860245.1 Actinomycetota bacterium
GGGTGCGCACGGCGCGCCATGTCATGTCCTCGAGATTGCCGATCGGGGTGCCGCACAAGATGAGCCGGCCGCCGGAGTCGCCTGTCACAGCCACAGAGACTAACTATGCTGCCGCCTCAATGACACCGAGGAGACAGACACACGTCGAAGAGGTCGGGGACGGAACGTGGTCCCCGGTGGATTTCGCCGCCGGCCTTGTCGTCGTGATGGTCGGTTTCGTTATGCGGCTCGTGAATGTTGCCGTTCCCGCCGGCCGAATCTTCGACGAAAGCTACTACGCACCGGACGCTTGCCTATACGCGCAGTCTCCCGCGTCACTCTGTGGAAGCGCAGCCGAGATAACGACGGTGCATCCACCACTGGGAAAGTGGCTTATTGCAGCGGGTGTCCGAGGCTTCGGCTACAACTCTCTGGGATGGCGCATGGGGGCGGTGGTAGCCGGGACTGCGACCATCGCACTTCTCTACCTCTTGGCGCGCGAACTATTGAGGTCCACCGTCGGCGCAAGCTTTGCCGCCGGGTTGCTCGCAATCGATCCTTTGCACTTTGTTCAGTCACGGGTTGCAATGTTGGACATCTTCGTTCCGCTTTTCGGCCTTGCGGCGTTCTACTTCCTGCTCTTGGACCGGAGGCGGCTCCTGCGCCCACAACCGGATGCCGGCCCCCCGTTGTTTGACAGGCCATGGCGGATGGTCGCAGGCGCAGCGGCGGGGGCGGCAACCGCCTCGAAGTGGTCCGGTGCCCTCGTGGCCGTGGGGCTGATCGGCTTGACCGTTGCGTGGGAAGTGGCGGCCCGGCGCGCCGACGGCGGGCCCAGGCCGGCTCGCCGAGCGCTTGCCCAAGAAGGAGCCTCCATATTCGTGTGGCTCATCCTCACGCCGGTCATCGTCTACGCCTTCAGCTATGCGGGCGTCTTGGACGGTTCATGGCGCGCCGCGCCGTGGTCCGAGGGTTCGTGGATGCGCGTTTTTGTCGAGCGGCAGATCTACATGGTGAACTTTCACATCGGGCTCGACAAGATTCATAGCTACCAATCGCCTGCATGGTCGTGGATACTCATCAAGCGACCCGTCTCCTTCTACTTCACCCATGCCGCAAACGGTGACTACCGAGAGATCGCCGCGATCGGCAATCCGGTGATGTGGTGGACTTCCCTCTTGGCCTTGCTCTATGTCGGAGTCAATTGGGTGCGCCGTCACAGCCTCGGACGGCCCGAGGGTTTCATCCTGGCCGGCTTCCTGCTCACCTACGGTCCATGGCTTGTGATTGCGTCGGGGAGATCGGCTGTCTTTCTCTTCTACCTTCTCCCGACTGTGCCATTCATGTGCCTTGGGATCTCCTACGTGATGACAGATTCCGTTCGCTCGGTGGCCGGGCGAGCTGCAGTCATCTTGTTCGGGACGGCATGCATCTTGACCTTCGCCTTCTATTACCCGCTGCTCGCCGCAAGACCGCTGCCTTACGAACAATGGCACCGCCGCATCTGGGTTTTCGACAACTGCGACAAGCCGGCGCCGAAAGAGAGCTCAGACGCAGCCGAAGACCAGCCGCCGCAAGGGTGGTGCTGGATTTGACCGCCGGGCGTTCCGCGAGGCCTCACCGCCAATCGGTCGCGGTCAGGGGGCGCGTGCCTCCAAGAGCTCGATGCGGTACACGAGGGTTGCGTCCGGGGGGACTCGAGGGGGCAGCCCGTCATCGCCGTAGGCAAGCTCCGGCGGGATGACGACCCTGCGGATTCCGCCTACCCTCATCCCTACAACCCCTTCATCCCAGCCGGGAATGTTCTGGCCGCTTCCGACTGAAAACCGGAATGGCTCCGGTTGGCTGCGCGTCGAGTCGAACTCTTCACCATTCGCCAGCGTGCCCGTGTAGTCGGTCGAGAGAATCCAGCCGCGCTCCGGGAGGGCGCCCGACCCGCACTTCAGATCCCTGTAGCGAACACCGGACTCGGTGACAAAAGACTGTTCGGCACAGGCGGGCGGCGCCGGCGCGTTGTCACCGCAACCTACCCCTACCACCAGAGCTACACCTGCCAGTGTTCGAGCCCAAGTTGTTATCAAGGATGCGAACTCTCCCCACGCGGTCGTCCGGCGCCGATCCAATCCTCTTCGGTGATCGCATAGATGTCATGGTCGGCCCAATATCCGTCTATCCGCAGGTAACGCAGAAAGTGCCCTTCCGGCCGGAAGCCGGCCTTGATCAGCACACGCGCCGAGGCGGAATTGTCAGGCATCACAGCACCCTGTATCCGGTGCAGACCCGCGTGGGGCGATGACCGGGGAGATCGGCTCCTTGTCTGCGGCATACATATCGGATGAAGATAGCCGTTCGGTCGTCGTGATACCGATCTCGTGTGCCCGGCGCGCGGCGCCTATCGACCTCGCGGGCGGGTGATGAGATAACCCATGACTGCGCCCAAGAACGCGAGCGCGACAACTACGACGATCGAGTGGGTCAACCCTGGTTTGATCGCCATCACCCACAAGATGCCGAGCGCTATCCCATTCAGGGCAAAGGCGGCCTGCCATCCGGCCGGGGCGGCGATGAGTCGCTTCACCTCCGAAGGGACAGCTCCGCCTTCCGCGCCAGCGGCCGACCTGCCGATGGCGGCCATCTGCCGGCCCACGACTCTGCCGCCGAGGAGGGGCATGACCAGGAGTCCGGCGATCGAGACGGCGATCCACGGCGTCTCGAAGGTCCACGCCTCGGTCGTCATGTAGAGCCCGCTCGCCAGCAACAGCAGCGTCGCTGCGGGAAACATGCGCTCAGTCGTGCGGAGAAGCCCGAGCCACAACCGCACCTCTTCGATTGTGGCGGCGGCCCTGAGGCGTGCGCCTCCAAACTGAATGATGGTGATGCCGCCGAACAGGGTCACGACACCCACCAGGTGAAAGAACAACCCAACGTTGTAACCGGTCACGAGCCTGCTCCAGTGTCGATAACGCAGAAGCGGTTGCCTTCGGTATCGGCCAGGACTACGAAGTCCGGGTCGTCCGGATAGAGGTCCCAATCGACCCGCTCGGCGCCGAGAGACACGAGCCGCTCCACTTCGGCGGCTTGGTCGGCGGCATCGCCCGCATAGAGGTCCAGGTGGACCCGGGGGTGCTCCTGGACGGGGGTCTTGCTGAGGCTGAGATCGAGCGCGACCTGGACGCCGGGCGTACCATCCGCTGGGACGAGCACGATCCAATCCTCGTCCGGTTCCGGGTCGCGGGGCACATAACCCAGCGCCCGGCTCCAGAACTCCGCAGCTCGCCTGGGGTCTGCGGCTCCCAGCACGACGCTTCCGATGGTCAGCATGCGCTCGATTCTGCCAGCACAGATGCGACCGGTTGACCATCTGGCCGAACGGTCACCCCCGGCCACGACGGCCGCCTCGTTGCCGATGGCGTCGCCGAGTGGTCCCGGCGCCACGGCCGTCCGTTCACACTCACCCTGGAGGGGCCGGCGAGCGCCGCCTTTATGAACGGTGGCGGCGAGGAGATCACCCTCGACGCGATCGAGTTCTGCCACATCCTCTCCGGCAGAGGCACCGGGGCCGGCTTGCTCGCCCAGGAGGTGCCGTTCTGAGGAATAAGAGGTGAGCTCCATTGAAGGCGCTCGCTGCCCAGACTAAAAAGGGCGAGGCGCGCCGTTTTTATTACAAGATGTGCGAATCTAGCCTCTGTCTCAGACAGCTACCAAAGGGAGTTACTGCATCTTGAGGTGTCTCGTCACCGGAGCGGCCGGCTTCATCGGCTCGCATCTGAGCGCCCGTCTCGTGGCCGAAGGTCACGAGGTCGTCGGTTTCGACAACCTCTCCGAGGGGTCACAAGACAACCTCGCGGGCGCTGGGGAGGTCAGGCTCGAGGTAGGAGACCTGCGCGACGAAAACGCCGTGAGCTCGGCGGCCAAGGGCTGCGAGGTCATCTTCCATCAAGGAGCTATCCGCTCAGTACCCCGCTCGATGGAGCAACCGGGTCTGACGACGGACGCTAACGTAAGGGGAACGCTCAACGTGCTGCTTGCGGCAGCCGACCACGGCGCCCGCGTCGTGTTCGCAAGCTCGTCCTCCGCTTACGGAGATCTCGCCGAGTTCCCGTTGCGTGAGGACATGCGCCCCGAGCCACGTTCGCCCTACGCCGCCAGCAAGCTCGCCGGTGAGATCTACTGCGCCACTTGGTGGAGGGCATTTGGGGTGCCTGCCATGTCGCTGCGCTACTTCAATGTCTATGGGCCTCGGCAGGATCCCACCAACGAATACGCCACAGCCGTTCCTCGCTTCATCCTTGCTTGTCTCGATGGCCGGCAGCTGGTGGTACACGGCGACGGCAACCAGGCGCGCGACTTCACCTACATCGACGACGCGGTCGAGGCCAACCAGTGCGCGGCGGGAGCCGGTGAGGATGCCTTTGGGCGTGTATTCAACATCGGTGGCGGGCAGAGGCCGACCTCGATCAATGATGTCGTGAAGAAGATCGGCGAACTCACCGGCACGACCCCGCAAATCCGCCATACGGATCCCCGTCCGGGGGACGTGAGGCTTACCGAGGCCGACGTATCGAGCGCCGGCCGCCTCCTGGGATACAAGCCTCAGGCGTCGATCGACGAAGGACTGGCCCGTACCGTCAAGTGGTTCAAGGAGAATCGGGAGATGTACAAGTGAGAATAGGGAGCCACCATGCCTAGAGCGGTTGTAACGGGGGCCGCCGGCTTCCTTGGGTCGCACCTGTGCGAGAGATTGCTCGAGGAAGGCTGGGACATCGTCGCCTTCGACTCGCTCCTAACTGGTAATCCCGGCAACCTCAGTCAATCCATCAATCACGAGCGCATGCGCTTCGAGCACTACGATGTGACCAACTATCTGATGGTGCCGGGACCCGTCGACTGGGTGCTGCACTTCGCCTCTCCTGCGTCGCCCCGAGATTACTTCGACTATCCCATCCCGACCCTCAAGGTGGGAGCGATCGGCACCTTCCGGGCCCTCGGGGTCGCCAAGAGCAAGAAGGCTGGTTTCTTGCTGGCGTCGACCTCCGAGGTCTACGGGGACCCTCAGGTGCATCCTCAGCCGGAGAGCTACTGGGGCCACGTCAACCCGGTAGGCCCGCGCGGGGTCTACGACGAGGCAAAGCGCTACGCAGAGGCGATGGCAATGGCCTACCACCGGGTCCACGACATCCCGGTCAAGATCGTGCGCATCTTCAACACCTACGGCCCGCGCTTTCGAAGGGACGACGGGCGCGCGGTACCGAACTTCATCTCGCAGGCTATGCGGGGCGAGCCACTGACCGTTCACGGCGACGGCTCCCAGACGCGCTCGCTATGCTACGTCGACGATCTGATCGAGGGCATTCATAGGTTCGTGACGTCCGATCTCCTCGGCCCGTGCAACATCGGCAACCCTAAAGAGGCGAGCGTCCTGGAGATTGCCGAGCTCGTCAGGTCGCTGGTCAACAGCGACTCGGAGATCGTCTTCAAAGAGCGCCCCGTCGACGACCCCGAGGTTCGCTGTCCCGATCTCACGCTTGCCAAGAGCCGTCTTGGATGGGAACCGAAGATCGCCCTCGAAGAAGGGCTCGCTCGTACCATCGAGTACGCCAAAGCGTCCTGGAAGTAACAAACCCACTTCTTCGGGTTGTTCTAATCGCCTCAATACGCGTTCCTGCCCCGGAAAACCTCCAGCAGGGTTCGGATAAGGATCCGAACGTCCCCCACTGCACTCCAGTGCTCGATGTACCAGTTATCGAAGTCCACGCGTGAGGTGATCGAAGTATTGCCTCTTAGGCCGTTGACTTGAGCCCAGCCGGTGATGCCGGGACGGACTCGGTGCCTGTACTGATAGGAGTATATCTCTTTGGCAAAGCCTTCGACGAAGTGAGGCTGCTCTGGTCGCGGACCTACAAGCGTCATATCGCCCGCAAGGACGTTGACAAACTGAGGAAGCTCATCGAGGCTAATGCGGCGAAGCAGCTTGCCGATTGCGGTTCGGCGCGGATCGGACTGCGTTGTCCACATGGGGCCGGTTGCCGCCCCGGCGTCCACTTGCATGGTTCTAAACTTCCACATGCGGAAGAGCTTGCCGTCTTTGCCTAATCGCTCTTGCCCAAAAAGGATGGGCCCCCCTGAAGTAACCAGAATGGCCAATGAGATCAGCAGTAGCAACGGTGACAGGACGATCAGACACAGGCCGGACCCAACGACATCGAGCGCCCTTTTCTCAAAAGCTTCGATTCCGCTGAACCGGGGGGGCGCAACTTTGACCAGGGTATGCTCGCCGATCTCCCGAACGGTTAAGCGATCTCGGCCCACGGACCGGACCGCTGAGTGAAGGAACACCGGGCAACCCACTAAGCCGGCGTCCATCAGCAACCGCCACAGCTCTGACTGGTCGAAGTCCTGCACCTTGATGACCAGGGCAGGTGCGATCCGCTTAACGGACGGCGCATTGATGCGGTCAAGGCGCATCTGACCGAGCCACTCGGATGCCTGGATGGCGCTGACGCGTTCGACCATACGGAACTCGAGGAGATCCTCGAACGCATCCTCGGGCCAGCCGTCGCCGTCCCGACTCACCATAATCACCGGCCGTTTGAGGAGCCCCCGCATGCGCTCACGCTTGATGAAGTTCCTGAAGGCCAAGCGTTCGATCATCAGGGCGCCGGCCGAAAGAACTGCAGTCGTCACGAACCATGACCGTGAGACGTTGAATTCATGGGCGAGGAACACACCCACAGATATCGCTCCCAAAGCCTCCACGCAGCTCCGGAAGATTCGGGAGAGCTCCCCTCCGCCAAGAAAGAGGGTGTCTTCGTCGTATAGATGGTTCATCGCCATCGCGACCAGATAAGCCATGACCCAGGCGGCACCGGTCAGCAGGTGTGTTCTTGGATGAAAACCCGATCTCTCCGCGAGTCCCAAAAAGCCGAAACTAAAGCGCAGCACATACGCAAGCCACGCCATGAGGATCAGGACGCTTGCATCAAGGAGCAGGCGGGCGGCGCTCAGGCCCGCCCACTCGGTGGGTTCGTCCTGTGCTCGTGAGACGATCGAGGGATCTTTGAGAGCGCGAGTAGCTACTTCCTCTGCGGTCGCACCTTGCAGGTTTCCCCGAGGCTGATGCTTACGTCTGGGCCTCGAGTAGTCCCTGATCTTGACCCACTCACGTACTTTGTTGCTCCGGCTGATAGTCATAGTGCCCCTTGCCGCGACCCAATAGCTTCCACTATCGGGTCCCGGCTTCCCCCCCGTCTGTCCTGTATCAACGCCCGCTCCCAGCCCCCAGGCTGCTCCAGATGATACCGATTAACAGAGCCGCCGTTAGCTCGATCGGTTCTTTCTTTCGAAGTAGGCCGGGAATCCGCAGCGAGAGAAGAGCGATTAACTTGACCAAACATCTCTATGTTGTCGCTCGCGCTCATGGAGCGCGCTCTTGCTCGTTCCTTCCTGCTCGGCCTTCATCGCGCTCCCCCGCGGCGCTCCGGAGCAATTCCCTCAGCCACTCGCCCTCCCCTGTTGATATCCGGAGTTGATCCTCGAGCCGATCGCGCTCTTGCATCGCCGTCTGGAGTTGTTCCCTGAGCCGCTCGCCCTGCTGCATTTCCCTCCGGAGTTGATCCTCGAGCCGGGCGTCGCTGCCGACCTTTGGTTCGTGGGTTTCGAAGGGTCCTTGTCCTTCTTCCGTTTCTTCGCCGATCGGGCCGGGCGCTCCTCTCAGCCTCTCCGCCATTTGCATTCCGATCTTCTCCAGGTCGACCGTCTCTTGGTCCCGAATCTCCTCCGGTTTGATGGCTCGTTGCGGCGTCTGAAAAGACACCGATCCTGCCGTTGACGATGCCCCACTAGCAGCGATCCGAGACGGCAAAGGCATCGGCTCTCGGCGAACCATTAGTTTGGACAGGAGGAGGAACCCCCCGGCCAATAGTGCGAGCACGATCCCGACGGGGAGGGCGGCGGGGAACCGGCTTATGAGCGCTGGTGGCTCGGAAGGTGAGCCCTCGAGGCCCGGGACCGCGCCGGCGACCGCAACAGGTCTCGATTTGTCACCTTCACTTCTCTTTTCGTCCGAGGGCCGGTCCGCGTCGCGTTCCCTATGGTCGTCCGCAGCTTTCGGCGCACTTGTCGTCGAGACAACCCCATGCGCTTTGGGGAGTTCCAAGGTTTGTCCCACGAAGAGGGTGTTGGCATCCTCGATGACCGCACGATTCGCCTTGTAGATCCGGTGCGAATATCGTTCGATGCGATCCTGGTCGTTACTACCTTTGAGTGCACGCTCCGCTATCGACCACAGTGTGTCCCCCTTCTTCACAGAAACGCTGCGAGGCCCCTCAGGGGCATTTTGGACGGATTCCCGCACGTCGACGGAGCTCTCCTCCGATGCCAGCCCCGTGGCCGTCGCAGCCACGATGCTTCGAGGTATCCGCAGGACCTGACCGGCCTGGATGAGATTGGGATCACGCCCAATGATCGCCCGATTGCTTCTGTAGATGTCTCGCCACCCAAGCTCAACGTGACGGGTGTTCCCTGAAGCCAGCCTCTCGGATGCGATCGACCACAGCGTGTCTCCAGGCCTGACCTTCACCGACCGGCCGGTCCGAGCGAGCTTCGGTCGAGCGTCGCCGGTCGCAGCCTTGCCCTGCCCTTGATGCTCTCTGTGATCCGCGAGGTTTGCAATGTTGACGCCATGCCGACTGGCTGCGGAGCTTTCGAGCCGAGGGGTGGCGTCTGCAGGCGCCGACTCGCTCATAGCGAAGCCAATCAGGGTGAACATGATCAGGAATAGATATCGCTTCATTTGAGAATTCGTCCCTCCTGTGTCGAGCTACTGAGCCGGGGCTTTGTGGCGTCCCGGCAGGCCAGCTAGAGGACCCGAAGGTCCTTAGCCAGGCCGCTCGACCAGGGAGCGAAACTCAACTATGCGCACGCGTTCGGAAGGGATCCGAAGCCAACGACTCCCCGCCGGCGAGGCAAGCAAGAAGGAAGCAAGCAATGCCGCTAAAAGGCTGAACAAGAGTGCGGAGGATTGACCTCCACCGAATGGAGCACCCGACGATTCCAGAGGCACATCGCCGGCATGGGGAGGAGGTTGTCCCGTTGCGGGCGCCCGCTGAAGGGATGGTTGCTCACTGTATGTAAAGGCGGACCCGTTCAGCAGTCCCTCGAAAGCGCTCCACATAGCCGCCTGGCCAACGAGGCGCGTCAACCTCAAATCGCCGCCCGAGAGACTGACTTCTCCGGGTTCGGACCCGGCCATCGCAACGATGACGGGGGTGGTGATCTCGGTCACCGGGGTGGTGGTG
>JALZIO010000138.1 GCA_030860245.1 Actinomycetota bacterium
TCACCCGGCAAGAAGTTGGCCTCCCCCACCATCCCCGCCACGAGCCGGTGCGCCGGGGCGCCGTAAACCGCATGGGGACTTCCGGTCTGGATCACTCGTCCGTGGGTCATGACCGCCAGGCTGTCGGCGACCGAGAGGGCCTCCTCCTGGTCGTGTGTCACGAAGATGGCCGTCGCCCTTGCCTCATTCAGCACGGTTCGCACCTCGGCCCTGACCTGCGCCCGCAGCGATGCATCCAGGTTCGAGAAGGGCTCGTCCAGGAGGACGACCTCGGGCGAGGGCGCAAGTGCGCGGGCGAGCGCCACCCGCTGCTGCTGGCCCCCCGACAACTCGTGCGGCATGCGGTGCTCGAAACCGGTCAAATGGACGAGCTCGAGAACCTCGCCGACCCGGCGCGCCCGCTCCCGCCCCGTGCAGCCGAAGGACACGTTGTCCGACACGTCGAGGTGGGGAAACAATGCCCAGTCCTGGAACACCATGCCGATACGGCGCTCTTCGGGACGGACCCACGTGCCCTTACCCGCCACGAGGCGCTCGCCGATCCACACCTCTCCGGCGGACGGGCGCTCGAGCCCGGCCATGATGCGAAGAGCGGTGGTTTTGCCGCACCCACTGGGGCCCAGCAGAGCCAGAAGCGAGCCCTCGTTCAGCTCGAGATCGAAGCCATCAAGCGCGACCGTGTCGCCCCAGCGCTTGATCACGCCGCGGCAGGACAGAAGCGTCTTGGACTCGAACATCACTCGGCTCTCACCTCTACATCTTGCATCTCGCGAACCTCGACGCGACGCGCCAGACCGTACAGCGGAAAGGCACAGACGATTATCAGCAGCAAGGCGGGGGCCGCCGCTCTCGAAAACAGCCCCGCCGTTGCTCCCGTCCACACCCTCGTCGACAGCGTTTCGAATCCGGTAGGACGAAGGAGAAGTGTGGCGGGCAATTCCTTCATGGCGGTCAAGAAGACCAGCCCTCCGCCGGCGATTGCTCCCCTGGCGATGAGCGGCGCAACCAAACTGCCGAAGACCTTCAGCCGGCCTTTGCCCAGGGCGCGTCCGGCCTCCTCGATCCGGGGGCTCAACTGGAGCAACGCGCCCCGGATCGGCTCCGCCGCTTGGGGCAGGAACAACACGACGTAGGCGATCACCACCAGAGGCAGGCTCTGATAGAGCATCGGTGTGAAGTTGGCGGAGAAGAACACGAAAGCCAGGGCGACCACGAGACCGGGAAGCGCGTAGCCCGAGTACGAAAGCCGTTCGGCTGCGACGCTGACCCGGCCGGGGTAGCGCGCCGATAGGAACGCTACGGGAAGCGCCGCCACCACGGCCAGGACGGCCGCGCTCGCCGACACAACGATCGAGCCGCCGGCTGCGGACCACGACAGAGAGAGGGTCTCGCCGCCGGCCAGGCCGCGCACCAGATAGAAGATGATGACCCCCACGGGGAGCACGAGCGCAACGAGGGCGACTCCACAACACAGGCCCAGGGCAGGCCAGCGCCAGCGGCCGAGCCGAACCGCCGTTACCGGTCGTTTGGACCCGGCGCCCGACCGGTAGTAGCGAGCCCTCCCCCGCGCCCTTTGTTCCAGAACCAGCACGATTCCCGCCAGGCCCACCAGCATGAGCGACAGGATCGCGGCGGGCGTGCGGTCGAAAGCCCCCCGGTACTGGACGTAGATCGCCTGCGTGAAAACGTTGTAGCGCATGAGCGAAACGGCGCCGAAGTCGTGCAGCGTATAAAGCGCCACGAGGAGGCCGCCGGCGGCGATCGAGGGCTTGAGCAACGGCACCGTGACGCTCCAGAAAGTGGCCCACGGGGAGCGTCCAAGGACGCGTGAGGCGTCCTCGAGCGACGGATCCAGCCCCCGTATCGCCGCGGCCACCACCAGGTACACGTAGGGGTAGGTGAACAGGGTCAGAGCCAGCAGAGCGCCCGGAAAACCGCTTATGTCGGGCAGGCGCTCGACCCCAAGTGGGCCGGCGAGCGTCTCCTGGAGCATCCCCTGCGGCCCAAGCGCACCGATGAGAGCAAACGCCCCGATGTAGCTGGGGATCACAAGGGGAAGCGCAACCACCACAGTCCAGGCGCGCCGGCCGGGAAGGTCGGTGCGTGCAGTGAGCCACGCAAGCGGCACCCCGATGGCGCAGGAGGCCGCAGTGACACACACCGCCAGCGCCGCGCTCCTGAACGCGAGTCCAAGAGTGCGCGGCTGCAGTATCACGTCCCAGGTCCCCGCGTCGGCATCGCCGGAGCGCAGGATCAGGTAGGCGAGCGGAAGAAGCATGAGCGCTCCCACCGCGGCCGCCGCCACCAGGAGCGCCGAAGGTATCCGCTGCCGCAGGGCGCTCCGTCCCGGAGCTCGGAGCGCAGGTCTCCCGTCCCCGGGACGGTGGTCGTCGAGCCCGGCTGCGCGGCTCACCGGGGCGGGCGGGTGCCCGGTGCGAACGATCCGCACAGACCATCCGCCCGGGGAGTGGTCACAAGAGGCCGACCTCTAGCATGAGCTCCTGCACCGGCGCAAGCGTCGCGCCGAGCTCGGAGAGGTCGAGGTCCGGTGCGTCGATGTCGTCGAGCGGCACGAGGTCCTCGGGAGTGCCGTAGTCGGCCACCACCGGGTACTCGAGCAGCTCGGCCGGGAAGTAGGTCTGCCCGTGCTCTCCGGTGAGGTAGTCGACCAGGGCCTGGGCGTCCTCGAGCTGGTCGGTCCCCTCCATTGTGCCGACCCCTGCGGTGTTTATCAGCGCGCCCGGGTCTCCTCCGCTGAAGAAGTGATTGGCGACCGGGATGTCACCCTCTTCCCGGGCGACCTCGTAGATGTAGTAGTGGTTGACGAACCCCACATCGATCTCGCCGTCCGCCACCGCCCGCACTGTTGCTTCGTTGTCATCGAAGTGGGTGGCCGGCTCGTTGGCTTTGAGCTCTTCGAGGAACGTTCTGGTTGCATCCTCGCCCTCCAGCAGGATCATTGCGGCGATGGCCGCCTGAAATGAAGAGTTGCCCGGCGGGAAGCCGACGCGTCCCCTCCAGCTCGGATCGGTGAAGCCGTGGATCGATTCGGGCAGTTCGCCGGGAGCGAGCACATCGGTGTTGTAGGCCGCCACGCGCGCCCGGGCCGAAGTTCCTATCCAGGTTCCCTCGGGCGACTGGAACTGCTCGTCGACGCGCTCGAGTGTGGCCGGTTCCAGCTCACCCAACAGCCCATCCTCCGATACCGCCCCCAGGGACCCGGCGTCCTGGGAGAAGAAGACATCTGCCGGCGTCGAGTCGCCCTCTTCCAGCAGGGTCGCAGCAAGCTCGGCGGAGTCACCGTAGCGGACCTCGAGATCGATGCCCTCGTCGTTCTCGAAGTCATCGAGAAGCTCCTCGACATACTCCTCTTCCCGCCCGGAGTAGACTACGAGCGGATCTTCCGCGGCCGTGTCCGACGCCTCGGTAGAGTCACCGCAGGCGGCCAGCAGCGTTCCGCACAAGAGCAGTCCGATGGCCGTCCCTCGCCTCACCCTCCACATGGTGCTCCCCTTTCATGTTCGTCGCACCGAACGAATCCCATTAGGCGGGACTATGTTAGGAGACCCTAACCTCGGACGTCAAACGCCTGGGAGGCGGGGAGCCCCGCACCGCCTTTTGACAGACCGGCCCGGAAGCCTCTAACCTCTGTGCCACCCACCGGGCAACGGCGCTCTGCTGACATGCGGAGCGCCTTTTTTTTTGTGCCGAGGAGCCCAATGAGACCCTACGAACGCGACCGAGATGCATGTGGAATCGGCTTCGTGGCCGACGCCGACGGGCGGCCGTCCCGGGGGATCGTGGACGCCGCCCTCGAGGCGCTCTGCCGGGTGAAGCACCGTGGAGCGGTCGCCTCCGATCGCCTCACCGGCGACGGAGCCGGACTGCTGCTCCCCCTTCCAACCTGGTTGACCCGCCACGGACAACGGAACGATCGCACCGGTTTGGCGATGTTGTTCCTCGACCCGGCCGATCCCGGCGCCGGCAGAGAGGCCGTCCAGGCCGCCTGCGCGGCTGAGGGCCTCGATGTCATCGGGTTCAGGGAGGTGCCCGTCGAGCCCGCCGCCCTCGGCGCGCAGGCGCGCGCCTCGGCCCCCCGGATCGAACAGGCGGCGCTGACACGCCCTCCCGGCGACGATGCTGCGCTCGAGCGGCGCGCCCTCCTGG